>CAMLHR010000078.1 GCA_946479915.1 uncultured Lysobacter sp. | reverse complement strand
CACCTCGTCGAGTTCCTCGACGAAGACCGCGCCCTTCCCCCGCAGGTCCTCGACCACGAACCGGTTGTGCACGACCTCGTGGCGCACGTAGATCGGCGCGCCCAGGGTCTCCAGCGCGCGCTTGACGATCTCGATGGCGCGGTCGACGCCGGCGCAGAAGCCGCGGGGATTGGCGAGGAGGACGTCCATGGCGCGGATTCTAGCGGCGCCGGGATGTATGGCCGCCGATCAGGCCGACCAGGGCGATGCCGATGGCCCCGCCGACGATCGCCGCATCGGCGAGGTTGAACGCGGGCCAGTAGTAGTCCTGCCAGTGCCACTGGATGAAGTCCACCACGTGGCCGAAGCGCAGGCGGTCGATCACGTTGCCGACCGCGCCGCCGATCACCAGCGCGAAGGGCAGCGCCGTGCGCCAGTCGTGGCGCGGGGTGCGCACCAGCCAGGCCACCAGCACCGTGCAGATGGCGCCGGCCAGGGCGACGAAGAACCAGTGCTGCCAGCCGCCGGCGTCGGCGAGGAAGCTGAACGCAGCGCCCGTGTTGTAGGTGCGGTACCAGTTCCAGAAGCCCTCGATCACGGGGATGGCGGTGTACTCGGGCAGGGTCGTGAGCACCCACTGCTTCGTCAGCTGGTCGAGCACCAGCACGACGACCGACAGCAGCAGCCAGGGCAATGCGTTGTGCCTGGGCTTCAGAACCATTGCCTGTCCTCGCCGTCGCCTTCGATGTTGTCCACGCAGCGGGCGCAGATGAGCGGGTGCGCGTCGTTGGCGCCGACGCTGGCCTGGTGTTGCCAGCAGCGGACGCACTTGGGCTTCCCGGTGGGCGTCGCGAGGACGCGGAGCCCGCTACCTTCCACTGCGTGCAGCGCCACGTCGCCGCTGATCATCAGGAAGCGCAGCTCGTCCACCAGGGGGGCGAGGCGCGCGTGCTCGGCGCCGCCGCATTCGATGGCGATCTCCGCTTCCAGCGCCGCGCCGATCTCGCCGCTGGCGCGCATCGGCTCGAGCACCTTGGACACCTGTTCGCGCAACGCGAGCAGCCGGTCGAAGTCGGCCGCGGACAGTGCGGCGTCGGCGGGCATCGCCGCCAGGCCCTCGTACCAGGTCGCGAACAGCACGTTGCCCTCGCGGTCGCCGTCGGCGGCCGCCGGCAGGTGCGACCACAGCTCGTCCGCGGTGAAGGCCAGGATCGGCGCGATCCAGCGCGCGAACGCCTCGGTGATGCGGAACATCGCCGACTGCGCGCTGCGCCGGCCGCGGGAATCCTCCGGCATGGTGTACAGCCGGTCCTTGGTGACGTCCAGGTACAGCGAGCCCAGGTCCACGCTGCAGAAGTTGCCCAGCGCCTGCACCACCTCGGCGAAGTCGTAGCGCGCGTACGCCGCCTTGATGCGTTCCTGCAGCTCGTGCGCGCGGTGCACGATCCAGCGGTCGAGCGCGACCATGTCGTCCAGCGGACGGAGGTCGCGCCCCGGGTCGAAGCCGTGCAGGTTGCCCAGCAGGAAGCGCGCGGTGTTGCGGATGCGCCGGTACAGGTCGCCGCTGCGCCTGAGGATCTCGTCCGACACCGACATCTCGTTGCGGTAGTCGGTCGCGGCGATCCACAGCCGCAGCACGTCGGCGCCCATCGCGTCGATGACCTTCTGCGGCTCGACCACGTTGCCGAGCGACTTGGACATCTTCTTGCCCTGCGCGTCCACCGCGAACCCGTGGGTGAGGACCTGCCGGTAGGGCGCGACGCCGTCCATCGCGACGCCGGTCAGCAGCGACGACTGGAACCAGCCGCGGTGCTGGTCGGAGCCTTCCAGGTACAGGTCCGCGGGCTTGCGCAGCCCGTCTTCCGGTCGCTGCTCGAGCACGCAGTAGTGGGTCGTGCCCGAGTCGAACCAGACGTCGAGGATGTCGCCCACCTTGTCGTAGTCCGCGGCGGCGTCGCCGAGCAGGTCCGCCGGGTCGAGCGCATACCAGGCGTCGGCGCCCTCGCGCTCCACGCGTTCGGCGACCTTGCGCATCAGGGCGGGCGTGTCGGGATGCGGCTCGCCGGTTTCGCGATGGATGAACAACGCGATCGGCACGCCCCAGAAGCGCTGGCGCGAGATCGTCCAGTCGGGCCGCCCCTGGACCATGCCCGCCATGCGCGCGCGGCCCCAGTCCGGCACGAAGTCCACCTGTTCGATGGCGGCCAGCGCGTCGTGGCGGAGCGCGGCCTGCGACATCGAGATGAACCATTGCGGCGTGGCGCGGAACGCGACCGGCGTCTTGTGCCGCCAGCAGTGCGGATAGCTGTGGTCGAGCGGCGCGAAGGACAGCAGCGCGCCGTTGTCGCGCAGCGCCTCGACGATGAGGTCATTCGCCTTCCAGATGTGCACGCCGGCCAGCGGGGTGTCGCCCGCGGAGCCCGGCATCGCCGGCGTCGACGGCAGGTACACGCCGCGCGCGTCCACCGGGTTGAGCACGGCGGGTTCGAACTTCTCGATGAGTCCGTACACCTGCCCGACCGCGAAGTCCTCCTGGCCATGGCCCGGCGCGGTGTGCACCGCGCCCGTGCCGTCCTCGGCGCTGACGTGGTCGCCCAGCACCAGCGGGATGTCGCGCGCGGGCCAGAACGGGTGGCGCAACAGCGCGCCTTCCACCGGCGCGCCGAGCGAGCGGCCGTGCACGAGCACCTCGTCCATGCCGTAGCGGCGCAGGGCGTCGGCGGCGAGGGGCTCGGCGAGGATCAGCCAGCGGCGGGGGGTGGCATTCGCCGCTGAAGCGGCTCCTGCAGCGGCGGGGCCTTCGACGAGGACGTATTCGAGTTCCGGGCCGAGCGCGACGGCCAGGCTCGCGGGCAGCGTCCATGGCGTGGTGGTCCAGATCGGCACCGCGACCTCGACGCCCTCGGGCAGGTCCGCGCCGAACGCCTTCGCCAGGGCCGTCGGGTCCTGCGCGACGTACGCGACGTCGACGGCGGGCGAACGCTTGTCCGCGTACTCGATCTCCGCCTCGGCCAGCGCCGAGCCGCAGTCGAAGCACCAGTGCACCGGCTTCACGCCCCGCGCCAGGTGGCCGCGCTCGACGATCTTCGCCAGCGCGCGCAGCATGTCCGCCTCGAAGCGGAAGTCCATGCTGCGGTACGGGTTGTCCCAGTCGCCGACCACGCCGAGCCGCTTGAAGTCGCGGCGCTGCGCGTCGATCTGCTCGCCCGCGTACTCGCGGCACTTCGCGCGGAACTGCGCGGCGTCGAGCTTCTGCCCCACCTTGCCGAACTTCTTCTCGACGACGAGCTCGATCGGCAGGCCGTGGCAGTCCCAGCCCGGCACGTACGGCGCGTCGAAGCCGGCCATCAGCTTCGACTTGACCACGATGTCCTTGAGCACCTTGTTGACCGCGTGGCCGATGTGGATCGCACCGTTGGCGTACGGCGGCCCGTCGTGCAGCACGAAGGACGGGCGGCCACGGACGTGCTCGCGGATCCGTGCATACAGCCCCTCCTCCTCCCAGCGTGCGAGCGCCTGCGGTTCGCGCTTCGGCAGGTCGCCGCGCATCGGGAAGTCGGTGGCCGGCAGGTGGATCGTGGCCTTGTAGCGGTTGGCGTCCTGGGGGCTGGTCACACGGTGGCCTGTGTCTGCGGATGGGGGGCGTCGCCCGCGGCTTTCAGCGCGGCGCGCGCGGCGGACGCGTCGCGATGCATCTGCGCGACGAGCGCGGGCAGGCCGTCGAACTTCTCCTCGTCGCGCAGGCGCGCGACGAACTCGACGGCGATGCGGCGGCCGTAGAGGTCGCCGCGGTAGTCGAACAGGTGGGCCTCGAGCAGCGGCTCGCTGCCGTCCACGGTCGGCCGGGTGCCGAAGCTCACGACGGCCGGCATCGACCGGTCCGCGACGCCGTGCACGCGACCGGCGAAGATCCCCGCGAGCGCCGGCACGCGACGCGCATGGCGAAGATTCGCGGTCGGGTAGCCGAGCGCGCGCGCGAGCTGGCGGCCGCGCACGACCCGCCCCTCGATCGCGTACGGGCGGCCGAGCAGGCGTTCGGCGGTCGCGAAGTCGCCCGACGCGAGCGCCTCGCGGATCCGGGTGCTGGACACGCGATCGCCACCGTCGAGCACCGGCGGCACTTCGCTGGCGATGAAGCCGTGCTGGCTGCCGAGTGCCTGCAGCAGCGCGAGGTCGCCGGCGCGCGCATGGCCGAACCGGAACCCGGGGCCGACCCACACCTCGCGCGCCGCCAGGCGCCGGACCAGGACCTGCTCGACGAATTCCTCGGCCGGCATCGCGGCCAGCCGCGCGTCGAACCGCAGCAGCCCGACGCAGTCGATCCCGAGCGCCCACAGCCCTTCGACCTTGGCGCGGGCCAGGGTCAGCCGCGGCGGCCGGTCGCCCGTCGCGAAGTACTCGCGCGGCAGCGGCTCGAAGGTCAGCGCGACCGCTGGCACGCCCAGCGCCCGGGCGCGCGCCACGGCATGGCGCACGAGGGCCTGGTGGCCGCGATGCAGGCCGTCGAACGCGCCGATGCACACGACGCTGCCGGCCGGGCACTGGGGCGGGCCGTCGAGGTCGCGGAACAGCGTGCGGGTCTGGCGCGAGGAGGCGGTCAAGGGCGGTGCGAAAAAAGCAATCCCGGAGTATAGCGGCGGCTCAATGTTCCCGAAGGTCCGCGGGCCGCATCCCGACGACCCACAGCGTGGCCACGTAGGTCGCCACGCCGGCCCCGACCGTCGCCAGCAGCCAGGCCACGCGCCACCACGCGTCCAGCGCCCGGAAGTCGCCGATCCAGCCGCGCATGGCGAGCACCACCGCCGCCATGGCAGCGCATGCGACCAGCAGCCGCGCGGCCAGGACGCCCCACCCCGGGCGCGGGCGATGCAACCCCGCCCGGCGCACGTAGCGCCACAGCAGCCACGCGTTGAAGACGCCGGCCAGGCCGGTGGCCAGCGCGATGCCGCCGTGCGCGCCCTGCACCCCGCGCAGCCACAGCGGCGTGGTGATCGCGACGGTCAGCAGCACGTTGGCGGCGATCGTCCAGATCGCGGCGCGCATCGGCGTCCGGGTGTCCTGGCGCGCGTAGAAGGCCGGCATCAGCACCTTGCTGAGCATGAAGGCCGGCACGCCGAGCGCCATCGCCGACAGGCTGATCGCGGCCATGCGCGTGTCGAACGCGGTGAACTCGCCGTACTGGTAGATCGTCGCGGTCAGCGGCCCGGCCAGCAGCACCAGCCCCAGGCCCGCGGGGACGCCGAGCAGGAGCGCCATGCGCATCGCCCAGTCCAGCGCGTACGAGTAGCCGTCGGCATCGCTGTCGGCATGGCGCCGGGACAGGTGCGGCAGGATCACGGTGCCGATCGCCACGCCGAACAGGCCGAGCGGGAACTCGACCAGCCGGTCGGACAGGTAGAGCCAGGTCTGGCTGCCGGTCGCCAGCAGCGACGCGAACACGGTGCCGACCAGCAGGTTCAGCTGCGCCACGGACGAGGAGAACAGGGTCGGCACCATCAGCTTCGCGACGCGGCGCACGTCGGGATGGCGGAAGCCGGCCTTGAACCGCGGACGCAGCCCGAGCCGGCCGAGCGCCGGCCAGAGCACCGCGAGCTGCACCACGCCCGCCGCGAGCACGCCCCAGGCCAGCGCGACCGGCGGGATCTCGAACAGGGGGGCCAGCCACAGCATCGCCGCGATGACCGCGACGTTGTGGAGCACGGGCGTCACGGCCGGCAGCGCGAACCTGCCGAAGCTGTTCAGCACCGACGCGGCCAGCGCCATCAGCGAGATGAAGAACAGGTACGGGAAGGTGATGCGCAGCATGTGCGCGATCAGGTCGGTCTGGCCGGGCTCGTCCAGGGAGCCGGGCGCGAACAGGCCCGCCACCAGCGGCGCGGCGAGCATCCCGGCCGCCACGACCACCAGGACCACCGCGCACAGGGCGCCGGCCATGTGGTCCAGGAAGTCCTTGAGCGCCGCCTTGTCGTCCCGCTGCCGCATCTCGTTGAAGACGGGCACGAAGGCCATCTGCATCGAGCCCTCGGCGAAGATCCGCCGCAGGTAGTTCGGGATCCGGTAGGCCACGACGAACGCGTCCATGGGCGCCGAGACCCCGAACAGCCGGGCCTGGAGCATGTCCCGGACGAACCCCGCGATCCGGGACAGCAGGGTCATGGCGCTGAAGACCGCCCCTGAACGGAGCAGGCCCGGACCCGCCTTCACGGGGTGGCCCCCATGTTGACGCAAGCCGCTGAATTGCCCATACTTTCCGGTCTAGTTTCCCAATCGTCCCCAGGATTCCATTCGTGGCCAACATCAAGTCCGCCAAGAAGCGCGCCAAGCAGACTGTCGTGCGCAATGCCCGCAACGCCAGCCAGCGCTCGATGCTGCGCACCGCCGTCAAGAAGGTGCTCAAGGCGCTCGACGCCAACGACG
>CAMLHR010000077.1 GCA_946479915.1 uncultured Lysobacter sp. | reverse complement strand
CTGCAGGTGCCGGTCCTGCTCGCCTTCGGCCTGTACCGCGGCGGCAACCGCTACGACCTGGTCTTCGAGCCGTTCAGCGACGGCCTGCGCATTCCCCGCACGGAGCGGGCGCGCGCGTTGCCCGCGCTCATCGCCCGTTACGCGGCCAGGCTGGAACATCACGCGCGCCAGGCGCCGTACAACTGGTTCAACTTCTATCCGTTCTGGGACTCCGACCATGCCGCTGCGCCCCCTCCGCTGGTTGCTGGCGATCAGCTGTTGCGCCGCCCTGCCGTGCCTGGCCGCTGAGCCCGGCGCCGTGGATGCCGGCTGGATCCTGGCGCGCCTGGAGCGCCCGGTGCCCAGCCGCACGCCGTTCGTCGAACTGCGCGGCTCCGCATTGCTGGAAGCCCCGTTGCGCGTGACCGGCGAATACCGGCGGCCGGCCGTGGACGTGCTGGTGCGCGAGGTGACGGCGCCGCATCCGGAAACGACGACCATCCGGGACGGCGCGATCACCATCGAGCGCAACGGCAAGGCACGCCGGTTCTCGCTGGCGCGCGCGCCGGAACTGGCGGGCCTGCAGGCCGGCTTCGGCGCGTTGCTCGCCGGCGACGCGGCGACGCTGGGCGCGCACTACCGGCTCGAGGCCGAGGGCACGCAGCGCGACTGGTCGCTGCGCCTGGCGCCGCGCGACGCGGCGCTGGCGGCGAAGCTCGAGGCGATCGTCCTGTTCGGCCACGGTGCCGAGTTGCGTTGCATCGAGACCCGGCCGGCCGAAGGCGACGTCCAGCGCACGCTGCTCGCGGGCACCGCGGTCGACGCCGCCGACGTCGCCGACACCGACGCGCTCGCCGCGCTCTGCCACGGCGACTGACGGGATGCGGCCCGGCTCGCGGCTGGCGCTCGCGCTCCTCTGGCTGGCGGCGCTGCTCGCCGCCGGTGCGTGGATCGGGCGGACGCTGCCGCTGTCCGGCGACCTGCGGGCCTTCATGCCGGAGGCGCGCACGCCGGCGCAGCACCTGCTGCTCGACGAGCTGGGCGAGGGACCGGGCACGCGGCTGCTGCTCGTGGCGATCGAGGGCGCGCCGGACGAGGTGCTCGCCGCGCAGTCGCACGCCTTGCGCGACGCGCTCGCGGGCGACCCGCGGTTCGCGCTGGCGGCCAACGGCGCCGCGTCGGGCCTGGCGGCGATCCCCGAACGCCTGCGTCCCGACCGCTATCTGCTGACCGACAGCTTCGACGCGCGACCGCTCGACGCGGACGCGTTGCGCGCGCAGTTGCAGGCGCGCGTCCAGGACCTGGCGTCACCCGCGGCGGCGTTCGTCGAGCCGCTGGTACCCGCGGACCCGACCCTGGAAACCCTCGCGCTGGCCGAGGCCTGGGCGCCGGCGAACGCGCCGGAAACCCGGCACGGCGCCTGGTTCGACGCCACGGGCGAGCGCGCGCTGCTGCTCGTGCAGACCCGCGCGGCCGGCTTCGACCCCGCGGCACAGGAAGCGACCGTCGCCGCGTTGCGCGCCGCGTTCCACCGCATCCGCGACGCGCAGGGCGGGGACACGCGCCTGGTGCTCGGTGGGCCCGGCGTGTTCTCGGTCGAGATCGGCGGGCGCACGATGCGCGAGGCGGCCTGGCTCGGCGGCATCGGCAGCGCGTTGTTCGTGTTGCTGATGGTCGTCGCGTACCGCAGCTGGAAGGCGCCCCTGCTCGGCGCGTTGCCGCTCGCCGGCGGCGGGCTCGCCGGGCTCGGCGCCGTGGCGCTCGCCTTCGACGCGGTGCACGCCATCACCGTCGCGTTCGGCTTCACCCTGATCGGCGTCGCGCAGGACTATCCGTTGCACTGCTTCAGCCACCAGCGCCCGGGGCTGTCGCCGTGGGCGAACGTGCGCGCGCTGTGGCCGACGCTCGGGACGGGCGTCGTGTCCACGTGCATCGCCTACCTGACGTTCCTGGTGTCGGGCGTGGACGGGCTGCAGCAGCTCGCGGTCTTCACCATCGCCGGGCTGGCGGTGGCGGCGCTGTCCACGCGCCTCCTGCTGCCGGCCCTGCTCGACCCGGCGCCGCGTGATCCGGCGCGATCCGCGTTCGTGGCGCGCGCGTGGTCCGCGCTGGCGCGGTGGCCGCGCCCGCGCGCGGGCTGGTTCGTGGCGCTCGCGTTGCTCGCGACCGCGCTCGCCTGGTTCGCGCCCGCGTCGCCCTGGGAGAACGACCTGTCGAAGCTGACGCCCGCGCCGGCCGAACTGGTGGCGCGCGACGCGCGCCTGCGGGAGGCGCTGGGCGCGCCGGACGTGCGCTACCTCGCGGTGGTGCACGGCGAAGACGTGCAGGACGCGCTGGCGCGGTCGGAAGCGTTGCTGCCGGTGCTGGAACGCCTGCGCGCGGACGGCGCGATCGACGGCTACGACCTGGCGGCGCGCTACCTGCCGAGCGTCGCGACCCAGCGCGCACGGCAGGCCCGGTTGCCCGAGGCCGGCGCACTGCGCGGGTCGCTCGACGTCGCGTTGCGCGGCAGCCCGTTCCGCGCGGGCGTGTTCGCGCCGTTCGAGGCCGACGTCGCGGCGGCGCGCGCCGCGCCCCCGTTGCGGGTGGCCGACCTGGCGGGCACGCCGCTCGCGGCGCGGGTGGACGGGCTGCTCCTGGAGGACGCCGGCCGCGCCACGGCGCTGGTCACGCTGTCCGGCCTGCACGACCCGGCCGCGGTGGCGGCGGCGCTGCAGCCGGCGGGCGCGGCGTTGCTCGACCTCAAGCAGGCGTCCGAGTCGCTGGTCGCCGAATACCGCGCGCGCATCCTGCAGGCGCTGGCGCTCGCGGCGCTCCTGCTCGCCCTGACCGTGCGCATCGCGCTCGGCGACACGCGCCGGGCGCTCCGCGTCCTCGCCCCGATGGCGCTCACCTCGGTGCTCGTGCTCGCCGTGCTGCGCGTCGCGGGCGTCGAGCTGACGCTCTTCCACCTGGTGGCGCTGATCCTCGCCGCGGGGCTCGGTCTGGACTACGCGCTGTTCTTCGACCACGCGGGCGACGACCGCGACGACCAGTTGCGCACGCTGCACGCGCTGCTCGCCTGCAGCGCGTCGACGCTGCTGGTGTTCGCGCTGCTCGCCCTGTCCACGATCCCGGTGCTCCGGGCGATCGGCGCGACCGTCGCGCTGGGCGTGTTCTTCAACTTCGCGCTGGCGTCGCTGATCGTCCGGCGCCCCGTCGCTCGGGGCGCGACGCCATGATCGGCCGCGACACGATCCTGTCGCTCGTGCCGCACGCCGGCGCGATGTGCCTGTGGGACGAGGTCGTCGGCTGGGACGCCGGGCGCATCTCGCTGCGCGCCTGCGGGCACCGCGATCCCGCGCACCCGTTGCGTCGCGACGGCGCCCTGCACGCGGTGCACCTGTGCGAGTACGGCGCGCAGGCGATGGCGGTGCATGGCGGCTTGCGGGCGCGCGAGGCGGGCGGCGCCGCGCGGCCGGGGATGCTCGTCGCGTTGCGCGGCGTGGTCCTCCACGTGCATCGCTTTGACGACCTGTTCGGCACGCTGGAGGGCGAGGCCGAGCAGCTCGCCGATTCGCCAGCGAGCCAGCAGTACGCCTTCCGCATCCACCATGGCGGGGTGCTGCTGGCCGAGGGCCGGGCCGCCGTCGTGCTCGCCCCTACAATGCCCGCATGACCCGGGTCCCTCCCGCGCGTCGCGCACTGGTCACCGGCGGCAGCGGCGACATCGGCGGCGCGATCTGCACCCAGCTTGCCGACGCCGGGCTGCACGTCGTCGTGCACGCCAACACCAACCTCGCGCGCGCGCAGGCGGTGGTGGACGCCATCCATCACGCCGGGGGCAGCGCCCAGGCCGTCGCGTTCGACGTCGCCGACGGCGAGGCCACGCGCACCGCGCTGGCCGGCCTGCTCGAGGACGGCCCGGTCCAGGTCCTGGTCAACAACGCCGGCATCCACGACGACGCGCCGATGGCCGGCATGTCCGACGCGCAATGGAAGCGCGTGGTGGACGTGTCGCTGCACGGGTTCTTCCATGTCACCCAGCCGCTGCTGCTGCCGATGGCGCGCGGCCGCTGGGGTCGCATCGTCAGCGTGTCGAGCGTGGCCGCGGTGCTCGGCAACCGCGGACAGGTCAACTACGCCGCGGCGAAGTCCGCGCTGCATGGCGCCACGAAGTCCCTCGCCCGCGAGATGGGCTCGCGGGGCATCACGGTCAACGTGGTCGCGCCCGGCGTGGTCGCCGGCCGGATGGCCGACGCGGCCTTCCCGCCCGAGGTGGTGAAGCAGCTGGTGCCGGCCGGTCGCGCCGCCTCGCCCGGGGAGGTCGCGGCCGTCGTCGCGTTCCTGTGCTCGGACGCGGCGTCCTACGTGAACGGACAGGTCATCGGCGTCGACGGCGGCATGACCTGACCCGGGCGTATGCTCGCGCCATGTCCTTCCGGCCCGCCGCCATGACCCCCATGCGTTCCGCCGTTCTCGCGTCGTTGCTGCTGGTGCTGGCCGGCTGCGCGAGCACCCATCGGGTGATGCTCGGCCCGGCGCGACCGGCGATCGCGCCGGAGCAGGTGCAGGTCTACGTGCAGCCGCCCGCGCGCTTCGAGGAGATCGCGCGGATCGAGACCGAGAGCGCGATCGGCTTCGGCACGCCGGGGCAGACGGACAGCGCCATCGCGACGCTGCGTCGCGAGGCCGCGGCGCTCGGCGCCAACGGCGTGCTGCTGCTGGGCGTGGACACCGTGCGCCCGCCGGTCGGCGTCAGCGTCGGCACCGGCGTCGTGCGCCGTCACGTCGGGGTGTTCGGCAGCGTGGGCGTGCCCACCTCGCAGCGGCGCGCGGTCGGCATCGCGATCCACGTGATCGAGGACGGCCCGCCCGGCGACCTTCCGCTACGCGGCGACTGATTCGCCCGCGACCGCCCGCCACGACGGCGGCACCAGCGGCTCGCCCACCCCGACGGAGTCACCTGGCAGCAGGGCATCCAGCCCGTGGTCGTCGATCCCCGGGTGCGCCTCGCGCGCACACGCGAGCAGTTCCGCGGCGAGCCGGTCCATCCGCGCGATGTTGGCGGCGATGCGGGCCGCGAACGCATCGTCGTCGAGCCGGTCGGACAGCCCGCGGTTGAGCTCGTGGAACCAGGGCAGGCCCTGCTGGTCGAGCATCGGCGGCGCACCCGGGCCGGCGTGGCGCGGCGCCGGATCCACGCCCTGCGCGGCATTGCGTTCGCCCCAGTCCCGCAGCAGCGGCTGCATCGCGGCGTTCAACGCCTCGGCATGTCGCGCCGGTTCGCGCACGCGGCCGAGCATCGCGATGTCGGCGACGTGCCCGCCGTAGTAGAGCGGCGCCAGCAGCGACCAGTAGAACGTGTAGTCCCACAGCACCTTGTACGTCAGCACCTGCGGGTCGCCGAACAGCGGGTACTGCCCCTGGTAGAGGCTCATCGTGTTGTCGTAGAACGACGTGTAGATCTGCTGGTACAGCGTCGCGAAGGGGCCCGGGTCACCGCCGGCGCGGTCGCGCGCGACGAGGTCGCAGATGTAGGTGTTGGCGATCGCGATGAAGTCGCTGCCGGGCGAGTAGAACGGGTCCAGGAACAGCCCCGCCTCGCCGGTCAGCGCCCAGCGGTCGCCGGAGAACACCTGCCGGCAGCCGTGGGAGAAGTGGCGCAGGTAGCGGAAGTCCATCGGCGCGTGGCCTTCCTCCTCCAGCGCGCGCGCGACCCGTGGCTGGTGTTCGCGCAACCACGCCAGCGCCTTGTCCGCGGTGTCCACGCTGTCCAGCGGGACGATCGACGGGTCGAACACCAGGCCGAGCGAATGCGCGCCGGAGGCCAGCGGGATCAGCCAGAACCAGTAGCCCGGCCCGCACAGGTGGTTGGTGGACCGCCAGCGCTCCGGCGGCTCGCAACGCGCCCGCCACGCCGCATCGCCCCAGGCATCCACGTCGAGGATGCCTTCCACCCGCCACCACACCGCGCACGCGTCGTGGTCGTTCGCCTCGGCCAGGCCGAGCGTGCGCTTGACGATGCCGGCGCGGCCGCTGGCGTCGATGAGCCAGCGGCTTTCCAGGGTTGAAGGTATCGCCGCTGAAGCGGCTCCCACAGGGGGAGCGACGTACTGCAGTTGGTGAGGCGCACCCTCTGTATTGACCTTGATCTTGCGGACGGTGGTGCCGTCGAGGAAGCGCACGCCGAGGGCGCGGGCGCGCTCGCCCAGGAAGTTCTCGAAGCGGCCGCGGTCGATCTGCCAGGACGGCGTCGGCAGCAGCCGGCTCACGCCGATCTCGACGCAGTCGGCCAGGTCGTCGCGCCCGTCGCTGAAGAAGAAGCGGAAACCGAACTTGCGGACCTGCCGGTCCGTGAGGTGCTCGCGCAACCCGAGCACCTGCGAGAAATAGTACGCGCCGATCTCGACCATCGACTCGCCGACCTTGAACGCAGCCTCGGGC
>CAMLHR010000076.1 GCA_946479915.1 uncultured Lysobacter sp. | reverse complement strand
ACTCCGAGGAAGGCATCCAGCGCCTGAACCAGGAAGCGGCGAAGGTGATGGCGCACGCCCGCCTGGCCGGCATGGACATCGCGCCCGAACGCGCGATCACCTGGGTGACCGCGAACCCCGCGAAGGCGATGGGCATCCTGGACATGACCGGCACTTTGGAGCCCGGGAAGATGGCCGACGTCGTGCTCTGGAACGGCAACCCGTTCAGCGTCTACGCGCAGGCCGAGCACGTGTACGTCGACGGCGCGCTGCTCTACGACCGCGACGATCCGTCGCGCCAGCCGGTGTCCGACTTCATGCTGGGCCAGTCCACGGGAGGTGGCCGATGAACCGCGCGACCCGATGGATTCCCGCCGTCGCGGGGACGGCGCTGCTGGCGCTGGCCTTCGCCGCCGGCGCGCAGGACCTGCTCGTCCGCAACGCCACCGTGCACACCGCCACGGACCGCGGCACGCTCGAGGGCACCGACGTGCTGGTGCGCAACGGGCGCATCGCCGCCATCGGCACGGGGCTGGACCCCGCGGGCGCGCAGGTCGTCGAGGCCGGGGGCCGGCCGCTGACGCCGGCGCTGTTCGGCGGCATCACCGGCATCGGCATCGAGGAGGTGTCCGCCGAGGACCCGACCACCGACGCCAGCCTGGCGCTCGGCGCGGCCACCCAGCAGATGGTGGTGCGCCCGGAATTCGACGTCACGCTCGCGTACAACCCGGCGTCGGTGCTGGTGCCGGTCGCGCGCATCGAGGGCATCGGCTGGACGCTGCTCGGCGCGAACGCGACGTTCGGCGGCTCGATCATCGGCGGCCAGGGCGGCGTCGTGCGCCTGGACGGCTCGCCCGACCCGATCGGCGACCACGTGCTGTTCGTCGAGCTCGGCGGCGGCGCGGCGGAACTGACCGGCAACTCGCGCGCGGCGCAGTGGATGCTGCTCGACCAGCTGGTGGACGAGGCCCGCGGCCGGATCCAGGCGGATTCGCGCCACTCGCTGCTGACGCCCGCCGGTCGCGAGGCGCTGCGGCACTACCTGGACGGTGGCGGCCGCGTGGTCGTCGGCGTGCACCGCGCCGCCGACATCCGCCAGCTGCTGCGCTGGGCCGATCGCCACGACGTGCGCATCGCGATCGCCGGTGGCGCGGAAGCCTGGAAGCTGGCGCCGCAGCTCGCCGCGGCGGGCGTGCCGGTCTTCGTCGACCCGCTGCGCAACCTGCCCGGCAGCTTCGACACCATCGGCGCCACGATGGAGAACGCCGCGCGCCTGCACGCCGTGGGCGTCCAGGTGGCGTTCGCGCAGGCGGGCGACAACTCGCACAACGCGCGCAAGATCCGGCAGATCGCCGGCAACGCGGTGGCCAACGGGCTGCCCTGGGACGCGGGCCTGGCCGGCCTGACCCGGGTGCCGGCGCAGGTGCTGGGCGTCGCCGACGAGGTCGGCACCATCGCGGTCGGCAAGCGCGCGGACCTGGCGCTGTGGAGCGGCGACCCGCTGGAGGTCAGCACCGTGGCGCTGCAGGTCTGGTTCGACGGCCGCGCCATCCCGATGGAAAGCCGCCAGACCGAGCTGCGCGACCGCTACCTGCGCGACCAGGCCGCCCGTTCGGAAGGCGGCCTGCCGCGGGCCTATCCTGCACATTGACGGCACCCGCCGGGTGCGCTGGGGAGGACGACGATGCCTGAGGTGAACTGGCTGGCAGTGTTGCTCGCGGCAGTGTCCGCGTTCGTGCTCGGCGGGATCTGGTACGGCCCGCTGTTCAAGGCGGCCTGGTGCCGCGAGGCGGGCGTGGACATGGACGCCAATCCGCGCCATCCCGCCGGCGTGTTCGGCGGCGCGTTCGTGCTCAGCCTGGTCGCGGCCTGGGCGATGGCGGCGGTGATCGGGCGCTCGGAGCCGTCGCTGCTGTTCGCGGTGCACGCCGGCTTCCTGGTCGGCCTGTGCTTCGTGGCCACCAGCTTCGGCATCAACTACCTGTTCGCGGGTCGTTCGTTGAAGCTGTGGCTGATCGACGCGGGCTACCACGTGCTGCAGTTCACCCTCTACGGCCTCGTGATCGGGCTCATGCCATAACGGCGCCAGGACCTGCCCTGGAGCCGACATGGCCACCCGCTACTACCTGAGCCTTCCCGATCCGCAACGCGCGCGCGGCAGCGATGCCGCGTTCGCGTTCCACGCGCAGGGCGCCGACGAGTTCGCGCGCCAGCTCGAGGACGCGCTGCGCCACGGCACGCTGTTCGAGCGCTGGCGCGCCGCGCAGGAAGACCCGGATGCGGTGGACGCGGGACTCGGCGCCACCGATCCCGATGCGCGCGTCGAGGGACGGCAGGACGACCTGCACATCGACCTCATCGCGGTGACGAGCCTGCCCGGCAGCATCCTGCGCCACCGCCTGGGGCTGCTCGCGGGCAGCGCATGGGAACTGCGGGACGTGTCCGCCGCCTAGTAGGCGAATTCCCGGAACACCGGGTCGACGTTCCCGCCCCACTCGCCATGGAACAGGGACAGCTTCCGCTCGGCGGGCGTCTCGTTGGCCTCCGCGAACTCGATCAGCGGTTGCAGGAAGATGCGCTCGTCGGCGCCGTTCGGGTTCATCCGCGCGCGGCGCTGCAGGCCCGCCGCGGAAATCTTCAGCGCCTCCAGCGCCAGCTCGCGCACCGTGGCGCCGCGGAACGGCAGCTTGAGCGCATGCCGCGGCACGCCGTCGCGCAGCGCATGGCGCTCGGCGCGGGTGAAGTCCTTCACCAGGTCCCACGCGGCGTCGAGCGCCGCGTCGTCGTACAGCAGGCCGACCCAGAACGCGGGCAGCGCGCACAGCCGGTTCCACGGCCCGCCATCCGCGCCGCGCATCTCGAGGTACTGCTTCATGCGCACCTCGGGGAACACGGTGGTCAGGTGGTCCGACCAGTCGCGCAGCGTCGGCAGCGCGCCGGGCAACGCCGGCAGGCGCCCGTCGAGGAAGTCGCGGAACGACTGGCCGCTCGCGTCCACGTACCGGCCGTCGCGGTACGAGAAGTACATCGGCACGTCGAGCACGTAGTCCACGTAGCGCTCGAAGCCGAAGCCGTCCTCGAACACGAAGTCGAGCATCCCGGTTCGGTCGGCGTCGGTGTCGGTCCAGATGTGCGAGCGGTAGCTCAGGTAGCCGTTCGGGCGGCCCCCGGTGAAGGGCGAATCCGCGAACAGCGCGGTGGCGACCGGCTGCAGCGCGAGCGACACGCGGAACTTGCGGACCATGTCCGCCTCGTCCGCGTAGTCGAGGTTGACCTGCACCGTGCAGGTGCGGGTCATCATGTCCAGGCCCAGGTCGCCGACCTTCGGCATGTACGCCCGCATGATCCCGTAGCGGCCCTTGGGCATCCACGGCATGTCCGCGCGGGCCCATTTCGGCTGGAAGCCCATGCCGAGGAAGCCCAGGCCGAGTTCGTCGGCCACCGCCCTGACCTCGACCAGGTGCGTGTCCACCTCGCAGCACGTGTCGTGGATGGTCGCGAGCGGCGCGCCCGACAGTTCGAGCTGGCCCGCGGGCTCGAGCGTCACCGATGCCCCGCGGCGCACCAGCGCGATGGTGCGGCCGCCTTCCTCCACCGGCTTCCAGCCGAAGCGCACGAGGCCCTTCAACAGCGCCTCGATGCCGTGCTCGCCGTCGAACGTCGGCGGGCGCAGGTCGGCCAGGCGGAACCCGAACTTCTCGTGCTCGGTGCCGATCCGCCAGGCGTCGCGCGGCTTGCCGCCCGCGGCCAGGAACCCGACCAGCGTGTCGCGGTCGGCGATCGGCGTCTCGGCCGCGCTGCTCGGTCCGGACATGTCAGCCCCCCAGCCCGAGCCAGGTCGAGACGACGGACCGCGCCTCGTCCACGCCCTGCTTCGATTCGCCCGAGAACGCCTGCACCGTGACGGTGTCGCCGAACGCCTTGCCCAGCTCGCGGCGCACGGCGAGCACCGCGTTGCCGACCGCGCCGCGCGAGAGCTTGTCGGCCTTGGTCAGCAGCGCATGCGCCGGCAGGCCCCGCTGCACGGCGTAGCCGAGCATCTGGAGGTCGTACTCCTTCAACGGATGGCGGATGTCCATCACCACCACCAGGCCGCGCAGCGCCTGCCGCGTGGTGAACCAGCCGTCCAGGAACGCCTGCCAGTGCGCCTGCAGGTCCTGCGGCACCTTGGCGTAGCCGTAGCCCGGCAGGTCCACCAGGTAGCGCGCGTCGGCCGGCGCGGGCGGGTCGCCGGCACCGTGCGGGGTGACGTCGAAATAGACGAGCTGCTGGGTGCGCCCGGGCGTCTTCGACACGCGCGCCAGGGCGTTCTGTCCGGCCAGCGCATTCAGCGCGCTCGACTTGCCCGCGTTGGAGCGCCCGGCGAAGGCCACCTCGGCGCCCCCGTCGGGCGGCAACTGGCGGGGGGTGTGCGCGGCGAGCACGTAGCGCGCGCGCGCGAGCGGGTTGGCCTTCGGCTTCATCCCGATAGGATCGCACGCGCCGCAGGCCGGTTTGACCCGCCCGCGACGCGACACGATAATTTCAGGGTTTCGGCCGCCGTCGGCGCGCCGCCCCAAGCGCCCCCGGAGTCCTGCATGCGCCATCCCCGCGTCCTCGGCATCGCCGGCCTCACCGCTCTTGCGGTCGCCGCCGCCGCCTTCGCCCAGACCCCCCCGCCCGCCGAGCCCGACGCCGCCACCGTGTCGCCGCTCGAGGACCCGGGCGCGGTCCGGACCACGGCCATCGAGAACAACGCCGTCGCGGACCTGGCCGACACGGCGCCGGGCGACGCCGAGGCGGGCGCTGGCAAGGCCGCGGTCTGCGCCGCCTGCCACGGCGTGGACGGCAACCCGTCCGATCCGCAGTACCCGCGCATCGCCGGCCAGAACGAGCGCTACATCGCGCGCCAGCTCGCGCTGTTCAAGGCGGGCGAGCGCACCACGCCGATGGCCGCGATCATGCAGCCCTACGCGATGCCGCTCAGCGCGCAGGACATGCGCGACATCGGTGCGTACTTCGCCACCCAGTCGGCCGGCGCGGGCATCGCCGACGACACGGCCATCGCCAGCGGCGAATACGAAGGCCTGAAGTTCTACCAGGTGGGCGAGCGGCTCTTCCGCGGCGGCGACCCGGAGCGCGACATCCCCGCGTGCATGGCGTGCCACGGCCCCGCCGGCCAGGGCAACCCGGGCCCGCCGTACCCGGCCGTCGGCGGCCAGTTCGCGGACTACGCCGCGCGCCAGCTCGAGGCCTTCCGCGAGGGCATGGCCATGGGCAGCGGCGACCACGCCAACACCGTGATGGCGGACGTCGCCGAGAACCTCACCGACGAGGAGATCCAGGCGCTGGCGAGCTACATGCAGGGCCTGCACGTCAACGCCGGCGCCGAGTAGGGCGGGCCCGCGGGAACCTCGCGGCCCGGCCACGGTCGACAAGTTGGAACACCCGGCGCCGGCTCCGAGCCGGCGCCTTCGCATCCGGCCCCGGGACCGTGCACGGGGCGTTCAGGGCGCCGCCCGGTAAGCTGCCGGCGGCGGCCGCCATCCACGAGGAGACGACGATGAATTCGCGCCTTGCCCTGTTGCCCCGCCTGGCCCTGCTGGCCTTGCTGCCCATCGCGGCCTGCACCGCCCAGGACGCGCCGTCCACCGAGGCGGCCGCCACGCCGGCCACCAGCGCCACCGCCGAGGCCGCCTCCGCCGCCGGGGCGACCGCCACGGCCGAGGCCGCCACCACCGCGTCGATCGACCCGGCAGCCGCCGAGGCCGCGCTGGCCGCCGCCGCCAGCGGTCCCGCCCCGGTCGAGGGGACCGACTACGTGCTGATCCCCAACGGCGAACCGTTCGAGCCGGCCAACGGCAAGGTCGAGGTCGTCGAGGTCTTCGGCTACACCTGCGGGCACTGCGCGAACTTCCAGCCCATGGTCGGCGACTGGAAGTCGAAGCTTCCGGCCGACGTGCGCTTCACCTACGTGCCGGCGCCGTTCGGCGGGTTCTGGATCCCGTACGCGAAGGCCTACTACGCCGCGCAGGCGCTCGGCGTCGCCGAGGAGACGCACGACGCGATGTTCGGCGCCCTGCACCTGACCCGCGAGCTGCCCATCCAGAACGCGTCGCCGGAGGAGATCGGCCGCTGGTACGCCAGCCACGCCGACGTCGACGCCGACGAGTTCGCCGCGACCATGCAGAGCTTCGGCATCGACGCGAAGCTCAAGCGCGCCAGCGACTTCATCCAGCGCTCCGGCGTGGACGGCACCCCGACGCTGGTCGTGGCCGGCAAGTACCGGGTGACCGGGCGCACGCTGCCGGAGAACCTGCGCATCGCCAGCCACCTGGTGGCGATGGAGCGCGCCGCGCGGGAGGGCGCGGCGCAGCCCTGATCCGTGCGGGACGGCGCCTTCCGCGAGCGGCTGGGCATCCCGGCCGGCGCCCGTATCGTCCTGGG
>CAMLHR010000075.1 GCA_946479915.1 uncultured Lysobacter sp. | reverse complement strand
CGGGATCTCGCGCGTCTCGAACCCGGCCTGCGGTTGCGGCGGCACGTCCAGCGACACGTCGGCCGCGCCGCTTTCCGGCGCGGGCCCCTGGATCAGCATCGGGAGGAAGATCACCGCCAGGGCGACCAGCACGATCGCGCCGACGAGGCGCTGTTTCAGGGCAGGGTCCATGGACGCTCGCGGGCACGGCGGGAAAGCGCGTGAATTATACCGCCGCGCCGACGCCATCCCGGGCGCCGCCGGCGCGCGCGGGCACGCCGGGTCAGGCGCCCGTCAGGCCCAGCGCCGCCAGCGCCTCGGCCGCGGCGTGGACCGACCCGAACACGAGGATGCGGTCGCCCGCCCGCGCGTCCGCGCGCGCCGCCGCCAGCGCGGCCGCCACCGTGTCGTGCCGCGTGCCGTCCGCCGCGTGCGTCCCGCCCAGCCGCTGCGCGAGGGCGTCGACCGGCTGCGCGCGTCCGGCGACGTCGAGTCCCGCCAGGTGCCACGCGTCCACCTGCGCGCCGAGCGCGGCGGCGACGCCCGCGACGTCCTTGTCCGCCAGCGCGGCGAACACGGCGACCGTCCGGCGCGGGTGCGCGCCCAGCCAGGTGGCGAGCTCGCGTGCCGCCTGCGGGTTGTGGCCGACGTCCACCACGACCTCCACGCCGTCGCGCTCGATGCGCTGCAGCCGCCCGGGCACGCGCGCCGCCGCGACGCCGCGCGCGAGGGCCTCGGCGGGACCGTCCAGGTCGAGCGCGCGCACCGCCGCGATCGCCGCCGCGGCATTGCGCAACTGCACCGGCGCCGCCAGCACGGGCCTGGGCAGGTCGACCTCGAAGCCGACCTCGCGCCACCGCCAGTACGCCCCGTCGCCCTGCCCCTCGTCCGGCAGCACGTCGAAGAAGTAGTCGCACCCCGCGCGGACCGCCGACGCGCCGATCGCGTACGCATGCCGCAGCACGCTCGCCGGGGGGTCGTCCTCACCCAGGACCAGCGGCCTCCACGCGCGCGCGATGCCGGCCTTCTCGAAGCCGATCGCCTCGCGGTCGTCGCCGAGCCAGTCCTGGTGGTCCAGGTCCACCGTCGTCACCACCGCGACGTCCGGGTCCACGAGGTTGGTGGCGTCGAGCCGGCCGCCCAGGCCGACCTCCAGCACGGCGAGGTCCAGGTTGGCGCGCGCGAACAGCCAAAGCGCGGCCAGCGTGCCGAACTCGAAGTAGGTCAGCGTGGTGTCGCCGCGCGCGGCCTCGACCGCCTCGAAGGCCTCGACCAGCCCGGCGTCCGTCGCGTCGCGGCCGTCGATCCGAACGCGCTCGTTGTAGGCCAGCAGGTGCGGCGAGGTGTACGTGCCCACGCGCCACCCGGCGGCGCGGGCGATGGCCTCGACGAAGGCGACGGTCGAGCCCTTGCCGTTGGTCCCGCCCACGGTGACGACGTGGCGCGCGGGCCTGGGCAACGCCATCCGCACCGCGACCGCGCGCACGCGGTCCAGGCCCATGTCGATGGCCTTCGGGTGCTGGCGCTCGATCCGCGCCAGCCAGTCGTCGAGCGTGCTTGCGTGCATGGTTCAGAGGGCCCGATGGACGGCCTCGCCGAACAGCGCGGTGTGGTGGCTGCAGTCGTTGAGGCGCACGACCTCGAGGGCCTCCACGGACGGGCCTTCGAGCAGGTTGAGCGTCGTCGGCGCCTGGCGGAAGCGCCACAGTTGCGCGAGCGGCAGGCCGAGCACGCGGCACAGCAGCACGCGGTTGACCGCGTCGTGCGCGACGACCAGCAACGTGGCGTCGTCCGCCAGTCCGGCGCACGCGCGCACCAGCGCGGGCCAGGCGCGGTCGAGGACGTGCTGCAGCGACTCGCCGCCCGGCATCAGCACTTCGTGCGGCGCCTCGCGCCAGGCCCGCGCCCGTCCGGGGTCGCGTTCCCGGATCTCGTGCGCGAGCAGGCCTTCCCAGGTGCCGTGCGCGATTTCCATGAAGCCGTCGTCGAGCTGCAGCAGCGGCGCGCGCGCGGCTCCGAGCCCCAGTTCCGCCGTGCGCCGCGCACGGGCCAGGGGCGACGCCACGGCGCGATCGATGCGCACCTCGCGCAGGCGCATGCCGAGCGCGGTGGCCTGCGCCTCGCCCACAGGCGACAACGGAATGTCCTCCCGCCCCTGGTAGCGCCCGGCCGCGTTCCAGGCGGTCTCGCCATGCCGGGCCAGCAGCAGCCTCACAGCGCCTCCAGCGACAGGATGCCGGGGATCGCGCGGACGGCCATGACCTGCGCGTCCGGCACCGGGCGATCCACCGTGATGGCCGCCAGGGCCTGGCCTTGCCCGGTCGCACCGAGGGAGAAGTTCACGATGTTCACGCCTGCCGCGCCGAGGTGGGATCCGACCAGGCCGATGATGCCCGGGCGATCCTCGTTCCGCATGAGCAGCAGGTCCGCTTGCGGGTCGAAGTCGAGCTCCACGCCGTCCAGGCGCACGACGCGCGGCCCGCGGTGCAGCGTCGCCTCCAGCGTGCGCGCGCCGGCGTCGTCCTCGACCTCCAGGCGCAGCAGGCGGTCGAAGCCGTCGCCGTCGCCGCCGACGGTTTCCGCGACCGCCAGGCCGCGGCGCTCCGCTTCCGCGAGCGCGTTCACCGGGGTCACCCGCCCGGACGCGGTACCGAGCAGCGAGGCGACCAGCAGGCGCGTGAGCGGCCGCGGGTCCAGCCCCTCGGTGCGGCCCGCGTAGGTGATGTGCAAGCGCGTCGGCGCGGGGACCAGGCGCGCGGCCAGCCGGCCGAGCGCCGACATCAGCGGCATCCAGGGCCCGACCTGGCGCGCAGCCTCGGCCGACAGCGGCGGCAGGTTCACGCAGCCGGCCACCGCGCCGGTCGCGAAGTAGTCGAGCACCTGCCGCGCGAGGATCGTGCTCACCGCCTGCTGCGCCTCGCCGGTGGACGCGCCCAGGTGCGGCGTCAGCACGAGCTTCGGATGCGCGCGCAGGCGCGAGTCCGCGGGCAGCGGTTCGGTGGCGAAGGTGTCGAGCGCGGCGCCGGCCAGGTGGCCGCTGTCGAGCGCGTCGAGCAGCGCCGCCTCGTCCACCAGGCCGCCGCGCGCCGCGTTGACCAGGTACGCACCGGGCTTCATCAGCGCGAGCGTGCGCGCATCGAGCAGGTGCGTGGTGTCCTTGGTGCGCGGCACGTGCAGGGTCACGACATCGGCCCACTGCAGCAGCGCCTCCAGCGGCTTCAGCGGGACGCTGCCGTGGCCGGCGGCGGACGGCGGCAGGAACGGGTCGAACGCGGCGACGTCCATGCCCAGCGCGAGCGCCTTGCGCGCGACCGTGCCGCCGATGCGGCCCAGGCCGATGACGCCGAGCCGCTTGCCTTCCAGCTCGAAGCCGGTAAGCCCCGCCTTGGGCCAGTCACCGGCCTTCATGCCGGCGTCCGCGCGCGGAACGTGGCGCGCGAGCGCGAACAGCAGGGACAGCGCGTGTTCCGCGGCCGCGAGCGTGTTGCCGTCGGGGGCGTTCATCACCGCGATGCCCTTCGCGGTCGCGGCGTCGACGTCGATCGTGTCGACCCCGGCACCCGCACGGCCCACGACGCGCAGGGTCGTCGTGCCGGCGATCGCCTCCGCCCCGACCGGCGTGGCCGAGCGCACGAGCAGCGCGTCCACGCCGTCGAGCGCCGCGGCGAGCTTCGCGGGATCCTTGATCGGTTCGGAGGTTTCGACCTCCCATCCGGCGTCGCGGAACAACGCCAGGCCGGAGTCGTGGATGCCGTCGCAGGCCAGGACCTTCATCTCGCATGCTCCATCGGGAAGTGGACCTTCCGCGGATGCGCATGCCGCCGGCACGACGGGCGCGCGTCCCGCACGCTTCGTGCGGGACGCTGCCTTGCAATCGGGAAACGGGGCCGGCTGGCATGGGAATCCGCGATTCCCGCCAGCCTACACCCTTATTCCTGCTCCGGGACGCCCAGCTCCTCGAGCACGCGCGGCGCCGGGTAGGCCTCCTGCATGACCCAGCGGATGTAGCGCCCGTCCACCGCGATCATCCGGGTCATGACGTCGTCGTAGACCCAGTTGCTGGCGACCGATTCCCAGATGCCGTCGAACGCCAGACCCACCAGTTCGCCATGCGCGTCGAGCACCGGGGAGCCGGAGTTGCCGCCGGTGATGTCGAGGTCGGCCAGGAAGTTGACCGGCACCGTGCCCAGCGCCTCGCTGGCCAGGCCGCCGTAGTTCTTCCCGGCGATCTGTTCCAGCAGCACCTCGGGCGCGTCGAACGGCTCCTCGCCGGTCGCCTTCGCGGCGATCTGCTCGAGCGTGGTGAACGCCGGGGTGCGCGTGCCGTCCAGCTTGGTGTAGCCCATCACGTTGCCGAAGGTGATGCGCAGCGACGAGTTGGCGTCGGGGTAGACGAAGCCGCCCTCGCTGGCGCGGTGGTCGGCCACGGCCTGCAGGAACACCGGGCGCGCGACCAGTTCGCGGCCGCGGCGCACGTCGGCCTGGGCCTCCAGGTCGAGCAGCGTCGGCATCAGTGCGACGGCGAACTTCACCGCCGGGTCGTCGCTGGACTCGAACGCCGCGCGGTCCGCCGACAGCAGCGCCAGCCGCGTGTCGAGGTCGCCCAGGTCGGTACCGGACAACCGGTCGAGCGCGGCTTCGACGGCGGCGGCATCGTTGCCGCCGAGCCACGCGTCGATCGCGGCGACGCGCTGCGCCTCCGGCAGGTCGAGGTACTCGCGCAGCCAGTACGCCTGCAGCTGGCGGTCCATGTCCGGGTGGTAGCGCTTCTCCATCTGGCGCACCCAGCCCTCGTAGCCCGGCAGGTCGCGTTCCTGGTAGCCCGGCTCGCGCTCGGCGTCCGGCTTCGCGCGCTCGATCGCCAGGCGGTACAGCTCGACCGCGGTGCCGATGGCGCCGGTGCGCTGCAGCTGCGACAGGACCAGGTCGCGTTCGCGCGTCGCCCGGTCCTCCGCGTGCAGCGCCATCAGGGTCGCGTGCGCGTCGAGCGCCGCCTGCCCCGCCTCGCCCTGCGCGCGCAGCCACGCGAGCACCGCCGCCTCCTCCTCGTGCTTCTGCCGGCTCGCCTCCGTGCGCTCGAAGCCGGCGATCTGCCCGCCGTAGTTCTTCATCGCGTTCTGGTAGCCGCGGATGGTCGTGGCGTACTTGACCTTGATGTCCTCGTTCGACTGGCCGGCGGCGTCGATGAGCGCGACCAGCGCCTCGTAGTGCGCCTTCACCGTCGGGTAGGTCCACTGCGCGGTCTGGTCGAACTCGGCGGCGAGCGCGTAGCGCGCGGTGCGGCCCGGGTAGCCGGCGACCATGACGAAGTCGCCGAGCTCCAGCGGGCGCGTGGCGAACTTCAGCCAGTGCTTCGGCCGGTAGGGCACGTTGTCCTCGGAATACGGCGCCGGCTTGCCGTCCGGCCCGACGTAGGCGCGGATGAACGAGAAGTCGCCGGTGTGGCGCGGCCACATCCAGTTGTCGATCTCGCCGCCGTAGTTGCCGATCGCGCGCGGCGGCGCGTAGACCAGGCGCACGTCCTTGATCTCGAGGTTCTTGAACAACCGGTAGGTGTTGCCGCCGGCGAAGCTGTAGAAGCGGCAGCGGAAGCCTTCCTCCGCCTCGCACTCGCCGACGAGCTGTTTCTCGATCGTGTCCAGCGCCTGCGCGCGGGCGGCGTCGCCCGGCGCGGCGTCGAGCGCGGCGTGGACCTCGGCGGTCACGTCACGGATGGAGTCGAGCGCGTAGATGCGCGCGTTGGGGCCACCGGACAGCTCGGCCTCGAAGGATTCGGCGTTGTAGCCGGTCTCGAGCAGGTTGCGGTCCGGCGTGGAGTTGAGCTGGATCGAGCCGTACGCGCAGTGGTGGTTGGTCGCGACCAGCCCCTGGGGCGAGACGAAGCTCGCCGTGCACCCGCCGAGCGACACGACGGCGCCCATCGGGTCGCCCGTCAGGTCGGCCAGCTGCTCCGGGGGCAGTTCCAGCCCCGCCCTGGCGAGCGGACCGGCGATCTCGGGCAGCTGTTGCGGGACCCACATGCCTTCGCCGGCATGGGCGACGGGGGCGGCGACGAGGGCCACGCAGGTGGCGACGGACAGCAAGGACAGGCGCATTGGGAATCCCCTCCGGAAGCGATGCCATGGACAGGCGAAAGACCCAGTCTAGCCGCGCGCGGCCACGGTGCGTGCACCCGCCGCCCTTATAATTGCGGCCCTTCGCGCACCCAGGGCGACCCCCATGACGCAGACAGCAAGGATGAAAGCGCTGGTCAAGCGCGAGGCCGGCAAGGGCATCTGGATGGACCAGGTGCCGGTGCCCTCCCCCGGCCCCAACGAGGTGCTGATCCGGCTCGAGAAGACCGCGATCTGCGGCACCGACCTGCACATCTACCTCTGGGACGAGTGGAGCCAGCGCACGATCAAACCGGGCCTGGTGATCGGGCATGAATTCGTGGGCCGGATCGCCGAGCTCGGTTCGGCGGTGACCGGCTACAAGGTGGGCCAGCGCGTGTCGGCCGAGGGCCACATCGTCTGCGGCCACTGCCGCAACTGCCGCGCCGGCCGCC
>CAMLHR010000074.1 GCA_946479915.1 uncultured Lysobacter sp. | reverse complement strand
TGGCCGTCGGCCATTCGCGCCACACGACCTTGTCGGCGTCGTCCAGGTCGATGTCGCCCTTTTCCTTGATGTTGATCGGGAACACCATCGGCCAGTCGGCGTCGGTCTCCACCGCCTGCATGAAGCCGTCGGTGATCAGCAGCGACAGGTTGAACTGGCGCAGGCGCCCGTCCTCGCGCTTGGCGCGGATGAAGTCCTTCACGTCCGGGTGGCTGACGTCGAAGGTGCCCATCTGCGCGCCGCGGCGGCCGCCGGCCGAGGACACGGTGAAGCACATCTTGTCGTAGATATCCATGAAGGACATCGGGCCGGAGGTGTACGCGCCGGCGCCGGCGACGAACGCGCCGCGCGGGCGCAGCGTGCTGAACTCGTAGCCGATGCCGCAGCCGGCCTTCAGCGTCAGGCCCGCCTCGTGCACCTTCTCGAGGATGCCGTCCATCGAGTCGGTGATCGTCCCCGACACGGTGCAGTTGATGGTCGAGGTGGCCGGCTTGTGCTCGAGCGCGCCGGCGTTGGAGGTGATGCGGCCGGCCGGGATCGCGCCGCGACGCAGCGCCCACACGAAGCGCTCGTACCACTGCTCGCGCGCCTCGGGGGTCGGCTCGGCGTCGGCGAGCGCGCGGGCCACGCGCTGGTACGTGCCGTCGATGTCCGCGTCCACGGGCTCGCCGGCCTTGGTCTTGAGGCGGTACTTCTTGTCCCAGATGTCGGCCGAGGCCGGCTGCATCGGGATGCCGGCGTCCGCATCGGCTGGCATGTCGATCCTTACCGCGCGCAGGGTGTTCTTGCCCGTGCTCATCCTGTCACCACTCCTGTCCCGTCGCAGGCCTGGGAATCCCTGCGTTCCTGCCCCTGTCCGGCGTCCCGCCGCGCGTTGCCCGATCACCAGCGCTTGGGTCGCCCCACCATCCGCGACCACAAGATGTTGTGGAGCGCAGGGGGGCCAAGCTACGCCCGGCCGGCACGCCCGTCAACACCTTCGCGGGGTTGAAAACGGGCGTCCGGCATGCCATCCGGATTGCGTTTCCGCGCGCGGCGCGCGCGGGTTCCGGAGGACCGGTCCCATGGCCGACTTCATGGCCGATTTATCGCCGCCGCGCGACACTTCACGTCGTTGACACTCATGAACAGGGGACACTCCAAGCGATGCGCCGACCGCCCATGACGCGACGCCCACTCCTCATGCTCCTGGCCCTGCTCGCGGCCGCCGCCTTCGGCGGGTTCGCGGCCACCGTGCTGCGCGACGCCATGGAGCAGCCCGCGCATGCGGCGCCCGGCGCCGACGCCCAGCTCCTGCCGGCGGCGGGTGCGCTGCCCGCCGAGGTCGGCGGACGCGCGCTGCCCTCGCTGGCGCCGATGCTCAGGACGGTCACGCCCGCGGTGGTCAGCGTGCACAGCACGCAGCGCGTGCGCATCCACAACCCCTTCTTCGACGACCCCATCTTCCGACGCATGTTCCCCGGCGTGCCGCAGGAGCGCATCCGCCAGTCGCTCGGCTCCGGCGTCATCGTCGACGCGGAGCACGGCTACGTCCTCACCAACCACCACGTGATCGAGGGCGCGGACGCGGTCTCGGTGACGCTGTCGGATGGGCGCACGGTCGAAGCGGAGTTCCTCGGCTCCGACCCGGACACGGACGTGGCCCTGATGCGCATCCCCGTCGACGGCCTGAGCGAGATCCGCCTGGCCGATTCGAGCGAATTGCGGGTCGGCGATTTCGTCGTCGCGGTCGGCAACCCGTTCGGCATCGGCCAGACCGTCACCTCGGGCATCGTGTCCGCGGTCGGCCGCACCGGCCTGCGCGGGCTGGGCTTCCAGGACTTCATCCAGACAGACGCGTCGATCAACCCGGGTAATTCGGGGGGCGCGCTGGTCAACCTGGACGGCGAGCTGGTCGGCATCAACACGGCGAGCTTCAACCCGCGCGGCTCGATGGCCGGCAACATCGGCCTGGGGTTCGCGATCCCCAGCAACCTGGCGCGCAACATCATGCAGCAGCTCATCGCCAACGACGGCGTGGTGCGTCGCGGCACGCTCGGGCTGGAGACGCAGGCCGTCGATGCGCGGCTCGCCCGCGCGCTCGGGCTCGAGTCGCCGCGCGGCGCGCTGGTGACGCGCGTGTACCCGGACTCGGCCGGTGCCGCCGCCGGCCTGCAGCCGGGGGACGTCGTGGTCGCCGCCAACGGCGAGCGGATCGACGACCCCGGCGCGCTGCACAACTTCGAGGGGCTCCAGCCGATCGGCGCCGACATCGCACTGGACGTGCGGCGCGAGGGCGAGACGCTGGAGCTGCGCGCGCGGTTGCGCGAGCAGCCCTCCCGTTACGACGGCGCGGTGCTCGACCCGCGCCTGGCCGGTGCCGGTTTCGCCGAACTGCCCGAACGCCTGCGCCAGGCCGGCGTGGTCGGCGTCCACGTGGACGCGGTCGAGGCGGGCAGCCGCGCGGCACGCAACGGCCTGCGCGAGGGCGACGTCGTGGTCGCCACCAGCGCCGGCCGCTTCACCGACCTGGCCGGCTTCCGCGCCGCCCTGGCCGGCCACGAATCCCGCCTGGTGCTGCAGGTCGTCCGCGGCGACACGGCGGGCACACTGCCGATGCAATGATCCAGACCCACCCCACCCCGGAGGAACCCCGATGAGCCCCACCAATCCCACCGCCAGCGATGCGGTCAAGCGCAACCTCGGAGAAGCCGGCAGCCACCTCGGCCAGGCCGCTCGCGATGCGGGCGAAGCCGTCAGGGGCGCCGCCGGTGCCGCCGGCGCGGCAGTGAAGGGCGCGGGCGGCGACGCCGGCGACCACCTGCGCCTCGGGCGCGCCAACGTGAAGGCCGACCTGGCCGACAGCGCGCTGGCCGGGCTGGCCGCCGCCGAGAACCTCCCCGCCGCGACCCGCGAGCAGCTCGACGAGCTGATGGGGAAGGGCCAGGACCTCGTCGAGAGCGCCGCCGACCTCATCCGCGAGCGCCCGCTCGCCTCGTTCGGCGTCGCGTTCGCCGCGGGGTGGATCCTCTCCAGGCTCGGCCGCGACCGGTAACGGCGCGTGGCGGATCCCGCCGAGGACCACGCGGCGCCCGACCTGGAGGAGTCGATCCGGCAGGTCGGCACGGCCGGCCGCGCGACGCTGCAGGCCGCGACCGACACCGGCAAGGCGCTGCGCAGCCTGGTCGCCGCGGACTTCTCGCTGGCGCGCAGCGCGTTCGGGCGGGCGCTGGCCTTCACCGGCGTCGCGATCGTGTTCGGCGCCTCGGCCTGGCTGTTGTTGATGACCGCGCTGATCGTGTTCCTCAACCTACAGGCCGGCTGGCCCTGGTGGGCCGCCCTGCTCGCCTGCGCCGCGCTGAGCATCGCGGTCGCGGGCGTCGGCGCATGGCAGGGCATGCGCTACTTCGAGCACACGCGGATGAAGGCGACCCGGCGGCAACTCGCGCGCCTGGGCATCGGGGAACTTTCGCATTACAGCCCGCGCGCGGGTTCGGCCGAATCCAGCCGCGAAGCGGCCGAGCGCATCGAGCAGCGCGCCGGGCACGACGAGCTGAAGGACCGTCGCGGCATCGACGTGACGCCGCCATGAGCCCGCCATGAGCTTCGAGAAGCTGCAACTGAAGGTGCAACAGGCGGAGGACGCCGTCGAGGCGCAGGAACGGCGCGCGGCCGCCGATTGGCGCCAGCTGCATGCGTCGTGGGACGCGCTGTGGACCCCGGGCCGGATCATCCTCGCGGGACTGGCCGGCGGCTTCCTCGTCGGGCGTGCGCGGCCGGCGAGCCTGGCCACCGGCGGCGGCGTGATGCGCATGCTCGCGTCGCTGGCCACCCTCCTGGCCAGCGGCCAGGCCCAGGCGGCGGCCGGCGATGCCGAGCACGCCGCCGAGACCGCGGAAGACACCGCGGTGACAGCGGCCGAAGCGGCGGGCGTGCATCCCCCGATGGCCACGCCGGAAGCCTACGAGCCATGAGCGCCGCGGCCGGCGACCCGCAGGGCGCAGCGCCCGATGTCGCCCCCGGCCCGCCGCCGCCATCCCGTCCGCGCGCGCCGGCCGCCGTCGTCGTGCTGGCCGTGCTCGCCGTCGGCTACACCCTGTGGGCCGCGCAGGCCCTGATCCTGCCCGTCCTGCTAGCGATGTTCTTCGCACTGGTCGGCAACCCGCTGCTGCGGTTGCTGCGGCGGCTGTACGTGCCGCGCTTCGTCGGTGCGGCGATGCTGCTGGCGGTCGGCATGTACGGGGCGTACGCGCTGGGCAAGGAACTGTTCGAGCCGGCGACCGAATGGCTGGCCGAGGCCCCCCGCGAACTGCGCGAACTGGGCGAGAAGCTGCAGGACCTGACGCGCCCGGTGAAGGAAGCGAACGAGGCCGCCGAGGATATCGCCCGCGCGGCCGGCGGCGAGGACGGCGCGCAGGCGGTCGAGGTCGTGTGGACCGAGGCCGACGACCCCTACGCCACGCTGATGACGACGCCGAAGGTGATCATCTCGGTCCTGACCGTGCTCCTGCTCACCTTCTTCTTCATGGTGTACGGCGGGCGCATGCAGCGGAACGCGATCGCGCTGCTGCCGAGCCGACAGCAGAAGAAGGTCACGGTCGAGATCCTGCAGTCGATCGAACTGGAGATCTCGCGCTACGTGCTGACCATCAGCGTGATCAACGCTGTGGTCGGCACGATCTTCGGCGCGCTCATGTTCTTCGTGATGGACGTGCCGCTGGACGAGGCGCTGCTCTGGGGCACGATGGTCGCCCTGCTCAACTTCGCGCCCTATGTCGGCGCGCTGATCGGCATCCTCACGATGCTGATGGTCGGCTTCCTGGGCTACGACGAACTGTGGCGGTCGCTGCTGCCCGCGGCGATGTACCTGGGGCTGCACACGATCGAGGGCCAGTTCGTCACGCCCATCATCCTCGGCGCGCGCATGGCCCTGTCCCCGCTGATCCTGATCCTGGCGCTGATGGTCTTCGGCTGGCTGTGGGGGATCATCGGGCTGCTGCTGGCCGTGCCGCTGCTGGTGTGCTTCAAGCTGGTGCTCTCGCGCATCGAGGGCGGCGAGGGCTGGGCGAAGCTGCTCGAGTAGCGCCGCCCAGCCCGTTCCGGGTCACCAGCCGAAGCCGACGTCCGCGCCCACCGTGCTCTCGTCGCCACTCCCGGCTTGCCGACGGGCGCAAACCGGCGTGCCCTGCTTGCCGGCGGTACCATGAGGGGATGCTCCTCCCGCTGGCCATCACGCTCGACCTGGACGACACGCTGTGGCCGGTGGCGCCGGTGATCGCTCGGGCGGAGGCGGCGCTGGACGCGTGGCTGCGCGAGCACGCCCCGGCGACGGCTGCCCGCTGGCCGCTGGAAGCGATGCGCGCCCTGCGCGACCGCATCGGTGCCGAGCGCGACGACCTGGCGCACGATTTCACCGCGCAGCGCCGCCTCGCGCTGGCGCACGCGCTGGCCGACGGCGGCGACGACCCCGCGCTGGCGAACGGCGCGTTCGATGCCTTCTTCGCCGCGCGCAATGCGGTGGAGTGCTACCCCGACGCGATTGCGGCGCTCGAGCGGATCGCCGCGCGCCTGCCGGTCGCCGCATTGACCAACGGCAACGCCGACCTGGCGGTCATCGGCCTGCACGGGCACTTCAGGTTCTGCCTGGGCGCGCGCGAGCATGGCAAGCCGAAGCCGTCGGCGTGCATCTTCCATGCCGCCTGCGAGCGGCTGGGCGTGGCGCCACGCGACGTGCTCCACGTCGGCGACGACGTCGAGCACGACATCGTGGGCGCGGCGCGCGCGGGACTGATGACCTGCTGGATCCACCACGGGCGGGAATGGCCGCGCGACGACGTGGTGCCGGATCTGGTGGTGGGGTCGCTGGGGGCGTTGGATTCCCGCCTTCGCGGGAATGACGACGATTGCCTTCGCGGCGACGACAAGGACCTCGCGGCATGACCGACCCACAGCCCACCGGCGTACTGCCCACTGGATTCGCCGTGGCCGACGCGGCCGCGTTGCCGCTGCACGTGGTGCGGCGGGAGACGCTGGCGGCCTGGCGCGACGCGCAGCCCGACGCCACCCGCGCGTGGCTGGACGCGCACGCGTTCGACGCCTCGCCCGGCACGTTGTTGCCGCTGCCCGGCGCGGGCGGTGCCATCTCGGGCGCGCTGATGGCCATCGCGGACCCGCTCGACCCGCTCAGCTATGCACATGCGCCGGCCGGCCTGCCGGGCGATGCGTGGCGCGTGGCCGGCGACTTGCCGCCCGACGAAGCACGCGCCCTCCAACTGGGCTGGGGGCTGGGTGCCTACCGCTTCGACCGCTACAAGAAGCGCCCGCGCGCGCCCGCGCTGCTCGCCGGCGACCACGACGCCGCGACCTTCGACGTGCTCGCCGCCTGCGTGCGCGTGCGCGACCTGGTCAACACGCCGAGCGAGGACATGGGGCCGGACCAGCTCGAACAGGTCGTGCGCGGGATCGCCGAGCGCCACGGCGCGCGCGTCGAGGCGATCACCGGCGACGACCTGCTGGCCCGCAACTTTCCGGCGATCCATGCGGTCGGGCGGGCCTCGCATCGCGCGCCGCGCCTGCTGGCACTGCACTGGGGCGACGCGGCGCATCCGCACGTCGCGCTGGTCGGCAAGGGCGTCTGCTTCGACACCG
>CAMLHR010000073.1 GCA_946479915.1 uncultured Lysobacter sp. | reverse complement strand
CGCACGAGGCGCTGGCCGGTGCGCTCGGCGGCGACCTGGGCGCGGCGGACGGGGGCGAAGCGCGCGCGCCGGTGACGGTGCTGGTCAAGGGGTCCCGCGGCAGCGCGATGGACAGGATCGTGGCGGCGCTGCTCGCCACGCATGGAGAAGGGGGCGCCGATGCTGCTTGAACTCGCGCGGTGGCTGGAAAACGTCGAGAGCCTGTTCGGCCTCTTCCGCTACATCACGTTCCGCTCGATCATCGCCGCGCTGACCGCGCTCGCGCTGTCGCTGTGGTGGGGGCCGGCGGTCATCCGGCGCCTGGCCCAGTTCAAGGGCGGCCAGCCGATCCGGACCGACGGTCCGCAGAGCCATTTCTCCAAGGCCGGCACGCCGACCATGGGCGGCGGCCTGATCCTGATGACGGTCGCGGTGTCCGCGCTGCTCTGGGGCGACCTGCGCAACCGCTACGTCTGGGTCGTGCTCGCCGTGCTCGTCGCGTTCGGGGCGATCGGCTGGTACGACGACTGGATCAAGATCGTCCGCCGCGACCCGAACGGGCTGAAGTCCCGCTACAAGTACGCGCTGCAGTCGCTGTTCGGCCTGGCCGCCGGCATCTTCCTTTACGTCACCGCGGACACGGCGGCGGCGACCACGTTCTTCGTGCCGCTGCTCAAGGACGTGGCGATCCCGCTGGGCGTGCTGTTCGTGGCAGTCGCGTACTTCTGGATCGTCGGCTTCTCCAACGCGGTGAACCTCACCGACGGCCTGGACGGCCTGGCCATCCTGCCGACGGTGCTCGTCGCCTGCGCGCTCGGCGTGTTCGCGTACGCCTCCGGCAACGCGGTGTTCTCGACCTACCTGCAGATCCCGCAGGTGCCCGGGGCGGGCGAGCTGGTGATCATCTGCGCGGCGATCGCCGGCGCGGGCCTGGGCTTCCTGTGGTTCAACACCTACCCGGCGATGGTGTTCATGGGCGACGTCGGCGCGCTGTCGCTCGGCGCGGTGCTGGGCACGATCGCGGTGATCGTCCGCCAGGAGCTGGTGCTCGTGATCATGGGGGGCGTGTTCGTCATCGAGACGCTGTCGGTGATGATCCAGGTCGCCTCGTTCAAGCTGACCGGCAAGCGCGTCTTCCGGATGGCGCCCATCCACCACCACTTCGAGCTCAAGGGCTGGCCCGAGCCGCGCGTGATCGTGCGCTTCTGGATCATCTCGGTGGTGCTCGTGCTGGTCGGCCTCGCGACGCTGAAGGTGCGCTGATGGCCGACGCCCGCACCCAGGCCACGCGACTGGACGCCATCGAGGGGCGCTTCGACCCGTGGCTGCTCGGCGCCACGCTGGCGCTCGCGTGCCTGGGCGTGGTCATGGTCGGGTCCAGCTCGATCGCGATCGCGGAGGGCCTGGGGGCGGGGCCGTTCCATTTCCTCGTGCGCCACGTGGTGCTGCTGCTCGTCGGCGCCGGCCTGGCGGCCTGGGTGATGCGCACGGAGCTGAAGTGGATCGAGCAGCAGGACCGGCTGCTGCTGCTCGGCTGCTTCGTGATGCTGCTGCTCGTGTTCGTGCCGGGCATCGGCCACACGGTCAACGGCGCGCAGCGCTGGCTCGGCGTCGCCGGGCAGACGTTCCAGGCGGTCGAGGCGGTGAAGCTGATGTACATCGTCTGGCTGGCGAGCTACCTCAAGCGCTTCGCCGAGGAAGTCACGGCGACGTGGTCGGCGATGCTCAAGCCGCTGTTCGTCGCCGCCGGGCTGGTCGTGCTGCTCCTGCTGCAGCCGGACTTCGGGTCGGCGTCCCTGCTGCTGGCGATCACCGCCGGGATGCTGGTGCTCGGCGGCGTCAACATGCCGCGCATGTTCGCGCCGGTCCTCGTGGGCCTGCCGCTGCTGGCGATCGTGGCGATCGCCGAGCCGTACCGCATGCAGCGCCTGACCACCTTCATGGATCCGTGGGCGGACCCGTTCGACAGCGGCTACCAGCTCACCAACGCGCTGATGGCCGTCGGGCGAGGGGAATGGTTCGGCGTCGGGCTGGGCGGTTCGATCCAGAAGCTGTCGTACCTGCCCGAGGCGCACACCGACTTCATCCTGGCGGTGATCGGCGAGGAACTCGGGTTCGTCGGCGTGTGCACCGTCATCGCGCTGTACGCGATCGTCGTCGCGCGCGCGTTCCGCATCGGCCTGCACTGCGTGGAGATGCGGCGGCACTTCGCTGGCTACGGCGCCTTCGGCATCGCCCTGTGGATCGGGCTGCAGAGCTTCGTCTCCATCGGCGTGAACCTCGGGCTGCTGCCGACCAAGGGGCTGACCCTGCCGCTGGTGTCGTACGGCGGCTCGAGCGTGCTGCTGACCTGCGCCGCGTTCGGCCTGCTGCTGCGCATCTCCTACGAACTCGACCGTGCGCAGCGCCAGGTCGCGCGCCTGCGAGGCGACGCCGCGGTGCCGGCCGTGGCGGGGACCTCCGCGACCGGGACGCCCCCGGGCGCCGCGCCGTCGGCCGGGCCGCTGGGCGTGCGCGCCGGCGCGCGTCCGCGGCCGCGCGTCGAACCCGTGTTCGGGAGGCCGGGATGAACCGTCGCGAACGCATCGACACGCCGGTGATGATCCTGGCCGGCGGGACCGGCTGGCACATCTTCCCGGGCCTGGCGGTCGCCGCCGCGCTGCATGCGCGCGGCGTCCCGGTGACCTGGCTCGGCGCGGACGGGCAGATGGAGACGCGCCTGGTGCCGCAGCACGGCATCGCGCTGGACACCATCCCGGTGCGCGGGTTGCGGGGCAAGGGATTCAAGGCGATCGCCGCGGCGCCCGTGCATGTCATGCGCGCGGTGTTTGCGGCGTGGCAGGTGTTGCGCGCGCGCCGCCCGCGCGCGGTCGTCAGCTTCGGCGGCTACGCGGCGGGCCCGGGCGGGTTCGCCGCGTGGCTGCGCGGCACGCCGCTGGTGGTGCACGAACAGAACCGCGCGCCGGGGTTCACCAACCGCGTGCTGGCGCAACTCGCGCGCCGCGTGCTGTCCGGCTTCCCGCAGACGTTCATGCGCCGCGAGGAGCACGTCGGCAACCCGGTGCGCACCGAGATCGCGGACATCGCCCGCCCCGAGCAGCGGTTGCCGCGGCACGACCACCTCGACCACAACGGCAAGCTGCACCTGCTCGTGCTCGGCGGCAGCCAGGGCGCGCGCGCGCTCAACGAGGCCGTGCCGCGCGCGTTGGCGATGCTGGGCGACGCGCGGGTGCGCGTGCGCCACCAGTGCGGCACGGCGCTGCAGGCCGAGGCGCAGGCCGCCTACGCCACAGCGGGCGTGGACGCATCCATCGAGCCGTTCATCGCCGACATGGCCGAGGCCTACGCCTGGGCCGACGTGGTGGTGTGCCGCGCGGGGGCGCTGACCCTGGCCGAGGTGTGTGCCGCCGGCGTCGGCAGCCTGCTGGTGCCGTATCCCGCGGCGGTGGACGACCACCAGACCCGGAACGCCGAGTACCTGGTCGAGCGCGGCGCGGCGCAGCTGCTGCCGCAGGGCGACGACCTGGCGGAGCGGCTGGCCGGTGCGCTCGCGCCGCTGGCGAAGGACCGCGGCCGGCGCATGGCGATGGCCGTCGCGGCGCGCGCGCTGGCGCGCCCGGACGCGGCCGACCGCGTCGCGCACGTGGTGATGCAGGAAGCACGCCTGAAGGAGGCCATGCACGATGACCGCTGACCACCGCCGCGATGCCATGCACAAGCGGCGCCTGCAGCAGCCGGGCGACCTCGCGCGCGAGGACTTCGCCCGTGCGTACGCGCGCGTGCACTTCGTCGGCATCGGCGGCACCGGCATGAGCGGGATCGCGGAAGTGCTGTGCACGCTCGGTTATACCGTCTCCGGGTCCGACAACGCCGAGAACGCTGCGACGCGCCGCCTGGTGAAGCTGGGCGCCACGGTGCACCGCGGGCACGCGGCGGCCAACGTGCTGGGCGCCGACTGCGTGGTGGTGTCCAGCGCGATCCGGGCCGACAACCCCGAACTGATGGAAGCGCGCGCGCAGCGGATCCCGCTGGTGCCGCGCGCGGAGATGCTGGCCGAGCTGATGCGGTTCCGCCGCGGGATCGCAGTCGCCGGCACCCACGGCAAGACCACCACGACTTCGCTGCTGGCCAGCGTGCTGGGCGAGGGCGGCCTCGACCCGACCTTCGTGATCGGCGGCCAGCTGCTCGCCGCCGGCGCCAACGCGCGGCTGGGCGGCAGCCAGTGGCTGGTGGCGGAGGCCGACGAGAGCGACGGCAGCTTCCTGCGCCTGAACCCGCTGGTCGCGATCGTCACCAACATCGACGCCGACCACCTGGAGAACTACGGCGGCGACTTCGCCCGCGTGCAGGCCGCGTTCGCCGAGTTCCTGCACCGCCTCCCGTTCTACGGCCTGGCGGTGCTGTGCATCGACGACCCCGAAGTGGCCGCGCTCGCGACCGCGACGACGCGGCACGTGATGACCTACGGCTTCGACCCGGCCGCCGACGTGCGCGCCGAAGACGTCGAGCAGGCCGGCGCGCGCATGCGGTTCACGCTGTGCCTGCCGGAGGGCGCGCGTTGCCCGGTCACGCTCGCGCTGCCGGGCCGGCACAACGTCCAGAACGCGCTGGCCGCGGCCGCGGTCGGCTGGCAGCTGGGCGTGGAGCCGGCGACGATCGCACGCGCGCTGGAAGGGTTCGCCGGCATCGGGCGCCGCTTCAACCTGCTGTCCCAGACGGCGCTGCCGCGCGGCGGCACGGTCACCGTCGTGGACGACTACGGCCACCATCCCAAGGAGCTGGCCGCGGTGTTCGCCGCCGCCCGCGGCGGGTGGCCGGACCGGCGCCTGGTCGTCGCGTTCCAGCCGCACCGGTACACGCGCACCCGCGACCTGTTCGACGAGTTCGCGGCGGTGCTGTCCACGGTGGACGCGCTCGTGCTGACCGAGGTGTACCCGGCGGGCGAGGCCCCGATCGCGGGCGCCGACGCGAAGGCGCTGGCACGCGCCATCCGCGCGCGCGGGCGCATCGACCCCGTGGTGGTCGGCAGCGCCGCGGACCTCGCCGGCGTGCTGCCGGACGTGCTGCGCGACGACGACCTGCTGCTGATGATGGGCGCCGGCGACATCGGCCAGGCCGCGCAGCAGGTCGCGCGCGACGGGTTCGAGGGGCAGGGCGGATGAGCGCGCACGCCTTCCCCGCGCCGCGCACCGGCCGTGCCGCCGACTTCGGCCGGGTCGCCGTGTTGCTCGGCGGCACGAGTTCAGAACGCGAGGTGTCGCTCGATTCCGGCCGCAACGTGCTCGACGCGCTGCGCGCGCGGGGCGTGGCGGCGGACGCGGTGGACGGCATTCCCGCCCTGGTGGACGCGATCCGCGCCGGCCGCGTGGACCGCGTCTTCAACATCCTCCACGGCAACCGCGGCGGCGGCGAGGACGGCGTGCTGCAGGGCCTGCTCGATGCGCTGCAGGTGCCGTACACCGGCTCGGGCGTGCTCGGGTCCGCGTTGTCCATGGACAAGATCCGCACCAAGCAGGTGTGGCTCTCGCTCGGCCTGCCGACGCCGCGGTACCTGCGCATCGCGCCCGGCGACGACGTCCACGCTGCGGCGCGCGCGTTCGGCCTGCCGGCGATCCTCAAGCCGGCCTGCGAAGGCTCGAGCGTGGGCATCTCGCGCGTGTTCGACGACGCGGGCCTGGACGACGCCGTGGCGCTGGCCGCCAGGTACCCCGGCGAGCTGCTGATGGAACAGCTCGTCGAGGGCGACGAACTCACCGTCGGCATCCTCGCCGGTGGCGACGGCCACGTCGCGTTGCCGTCGATCCGGATCGTGCCGAAGGGCGGCTGGTATGACTACGACGCCAAGTACGTCGCCGAGGACACGCAGTACCTGTGCCCCGGGCTGGACAGCGCCGACGAGGACGCGCTGCGCGCGCTCGCGCTGGCGGCGTTCGACGCGGCCGGTTGCAGCGGCTGGGGCCGCGTGGACGTGATGCGCGACCGCAACGGCGGCGGCTTCTTCCTGCTGGAGGTCAACACCGCGCCCGGGATGACCAGCCATTCGCTGGTCCCGAAGGCCGCCAGGCAGGCCGGCATGGATTTCGGGGAACTGTGCTGGCGCATCCTGGAGACGTCGCTGTGAGCGCGCTGCTCCGGCTCGGTGGCTGGCTGCTGGCGGTGGCGCTGGTGCTGCTGCCCGTCGTCGCCGTGCTCGAGGGCTGGATCGGCGCCGAACGCTGGCCGCTGCGCACGCTGCGCGCGCACGGCGCGTTCGAGCGTGTGGACGAGGCGCGCCTGCGCGAGACGCTGCGGCCGTACGCGCAGGCCGGCTTCTTCGCCGTGGACCTGCGCGACGCCCGGCAGGCGGTCAACGCGCTGCCCTGGGTCGAGCATGCGGAGGTGCGCAAGCGCTGGCCCGACGTCCTGGAGGTCACCGTCGTCGAGCACCGCCCGTTCGCGCGCTGGGGCGAGGACCGCCTGCTATCCGACCACGGGCGCCTGTTCCCGGTGGACGGCATCGAGGTGCCCGCGGGCCTGCCGCGGTTCTCGGGACCGGAGGCGCGCGTCGCGGACATCGTCGCGCTCTACAACCAGGCGCGCGCGCAGTTCGTCCCGACCGGCCTGGACGTCGAGGCGGTGGTGCTCGACGCGCGCGGCAGCTGGACGCTGGAACTCAGCGGGGGCACGCCGGTGCTGGTCGGCCGGCAGGACGCGGCCG
>CAMLHR010000072.1 GCA_946479915.1 uncultured Lysobacter sp. | reverse complement strand
GTTGCCCTCGCCCGCCGCGACCCTGGTCACCGGCATCACACCGCAGCACGCGCTGCGCGAAGGCGTGCACGAGGCCGAGGCCTTCGCCCGCATCTTCGAGGAAATGGCACGGCCGGAGACCTGCACGCTCGGCTACAACTCGCTGCGCTTCGACGACGAGTTCGTGCGCCACGGGCTGTTCCGCAACTTCTTCGACCCGTACGAACGCGAGTGGCGCAACGGGAACTGCCGCTGGGACCTGCTGGACGTCATGCGCCTGGCGCATGCGCTGCGGCCCGACGGCCTGGCGTGGCCGCAGCGGGAGGACGGCAAGGGGACGAGCTTCAAGCTGGAGCACCTGGCCGCCGCGAACGACGTGCGCGAGGGCGATGCGCACGAGGCGCTCTCGGACGTGCGCGCGCTGATCGGGCTCGCGCGGCGCTTCCGCGCGGCCCAGCCGCGGCTGTGGGACTACGCGCTGGGGCTCCGGGACAAGCGGCGCGTGGGCGCGATGCTCGACGTCGCCGCGTGGCGCCCCGTGCTGCACGTGTCGCAGCGGTACCCGGCCACGCGTCTGTGCGCCGCCGCGGTGGTCCCGCTTGCGCGGCACCCGCGCATCGACAACCGGGTGATCGTGTTCGACCTCGACGGCGACCCGGGCGAGCTGCTCGACCTGGACGCCGCGGCCATCGCCGCGCGGCTGTACGTGCGCCAGGCCGACCTGCCCGAAGGCCAGCAACGCATCCCGCTCAAGGAGGTCCACCTCAACCGCTGCCCCGCGCTCGTCGCCTGGGACCACCTGCGGCCCGCGGACCTGGAGCGGCTGGGCATCGACGCGGCGCTCGTGGAGGCGCGCATCGACCGGTTGCGCGCCGCGGGTCCCGCGCTCGCGGAGAAGGTGCGCCGGGTGTATGCCGACGAACGCGCCCATCCCGTCGCCGATCCGGACGCCGGCCTGTACGACGGCTTCCTCGGCGAGGCGGACCGGCGGCGCTGTGCCGCCGTGCGCGCGACGCCGCCGGCCGCGCTCGCGGGCCGAGACTTCGGCTTCGACGACCCCAGGCTCGACGAACTCCTGTTCCGCTACCGCGCGCGCAACTGGCCGGAATCGCTGGGCGAGGCCGAGCGCCCGCGCTGGGATGCGTTCCGGCACGGGCGCCTGACCGCGGGCGACACGGCGCGCTCGGAGTACTCGTTCGCATCGCAGGCCGCCGAGATCGCGGCGCTGCGCGACGCGCATGCGGGCGAAGCGCGCGCGCAGGCCCTGCTCGACGCGCTGGCCGGGTGGTCCGCGTCGCTCGCCGGCGGCCTCGCCACGCCGCTGGAGGCATGACCGTGGCCGCGTACTTCTCCCCGGCGACCTTCCGGTTCCTGCGCGCCCTCGCCCGCCACAACACCCGGGCCTGGTTCGACGCCCACCGCCGCGACTACGAGGCGCACGTGCGCGAGCCGTTCCTCCGGCTCGTCGGCGACCTGCAGCCGGCGCTCGCCGCCGTCAGCCCGCACTACCGCGCCGACCCGCGGCCGTCCGGCGGGTCGCTCTTCCGCATCCACCGCGACACGCGGTTCTCGAACGACAAGGCGCCCTACAAGACCTGGCAGGGCGCGCGCCTGTTCCACGCGCGACGCCGCGAGGTCCCCGCGCCCTCGTTCTACGTGCACGTCGAGCCCGGCGCGTGCTTCGTCGGGGCCGGCCTGTGGCATCCGGAGACGCCGACGCAGCGGCGGGTGCGCCAGTTCCTGCACGAGAACCCGGCCGGGTGGCTGGCGGCCACCCGCGCGCCGGCGTTCCGCCGCAGGTACGAACTGGACGACAGCGACATGCTGGTGCGCCTGCCGGCCGGGTTCCCGAAGGACTCGCCGCTGGCGGACGACCTGCGGCGCCGGAACTTCGTCGCGCTGCGCGCGCTGGACGACGACGCCGTCACCGGTCCACGGCTGCTGTCGACGCTGTCGCGCGACCTGGCCGCGCTGGGTCCCTTCGTGGACTACCTCTGCGCTTCGCTGGACCTGGAGTTCTGATGCGCAAGCCGATGCTCGCATTGCTCGTCGCCGGGCTGTTCGCCGCCCTGCTCGTGGTGCACGTCGCGACGGGCCCGTACCGCACGCTGGCCGCGATCCGCAAGGCGATCGTCGACGAGGACGCCTCGGCCCTCGCCGCGCAGGTCGACTTCCCGGCGTTGCGCGCCAGCCTGAAGGACCAGTTCCGGGACCGCCTCGCCAGGCGCTACGGCACGGCGGCGAACGACAGCACGGTCGGGCTGCTCGCGATGGGCGTGGCCGGCGCCGCCGTGGACGGCGCGGTGGAGGTGATGGTCACCCCGCTCGGCCTGGGCGCATTGATGCAGGGCCATGCCATGTGGCGCGGCGCCCGCGACGCGTTCGACCCGCCGCCCGCGGCCCAGGGCGAAGCCGACGACGTGCTGGCCGATGCCGAGCACCGCTTCGAGTCCACGTCCCGGTTCACCGCGACGATCCAGGACGAGCAGGGCCGCCCCGTCGTCTTCGTCCTGACCCGCCAGGGCCTCTCCTGGCGCCTGACCGACATCAGGCTGCCCCTTACCCCCAGCCCCTAGCCCCGCCCCTTCGCATTCGCCACCCCGTGCGGCACGTGCCCCGCGGCCACGTGGTCGCGCGCCGACGCGATGTTCTGCTCCGAGTCGTCGAAGAAGATGTCGGCGCCGAAGGCTTCCAGGAACGGACCCTTCGGCCGGCCGCCGAGGAACAGCGCCTCGTCCAGCCGGACGTTCCATTCGCGCAGCGTGCGGATCACGCGCTCGTGCGCGGGCGCCGAACGCGCGGTCACCAGGGCGGTCCGGATCGGCGCCTCCTCGCCGGGCGGGAACGCGGACTGCAGGCGCTGCAGCGCGTCGAGGAAGCCGCGGAAGGGGCCGCCCGAGAGCGCCTCGCGGGCCCGTTCGCGCTCGTGGCGGGAAAACGCCTCCAGCCCGTCCTCGCGGGAGATCCGCTCGGACTCGTCGCCGAAGATGACCGCGTCGCCGTCGAAGGCGATGCGCAGCTGGTGCGGGGGTTGCGCGGGCGCCGACTTCACCCGGGCGGCCGCGGGCTGGATCGTCGCCGCGGCGACGCCGGCCGCCAGCGCGCGCCCGACGTCCTCGGCGTGCGTCGACAGGAACAGGTCGGCGCCGAACGGGCGGATGTACGGGTACGGCGGCGCGCCGTTGGAGAACGCGGCCCGCCGGATCCCGAGCCCGTGGTGCGCGATCGAGTTGAAGATCCGCAAGCCGGTGTCCGACGAGTTGCGCGAGATCAGGATCACCTCCACGCGCGGCGCCGGCTGGCCGTCGTCGTCGACCGGGGCGCCCTCGTTGAGCGCGAGGAACTTCCGCACCAGCGGGAACGCGATGCCGGGCGCGAGCACGTCGTCCTCGTGCGCGCGCTGGAAGTCCGCGTAGGCCTCGAGCCCCTCGCGCTCGAACAGGCGGTGGCTGTCCTCCAGGTCGAACAGCGCCCGCGAGGAGATCGCGACGACCAGCGGGTCGACCGGGGGCGGGCTGGAGGCCTTGCTCACGCCGTGAACTGCTCGCTGAGGATCCGTTCCTCCAGATTGTGCTCCGGGTCGAACAGCAGCGTCACGGTCCGGTCGCGCGCCTCGCGGATGGTGACCTCCACGACGTCGCGCACCTCATGGGAATCGGCGGTGGCGCTGACCGGGCGCTTGTCCGGATCCAGCACCCGGAAGCGCACCTCGGTGTCGGCCTTGAGCAACGCGCCGCGCCAGCGACGCGGCCGGAACGGGGCGATCGGGGTCAGCGCGACGACGCTGCTGCCCAGCGGCAGGATCGGGCCGTGCGCGGAATAGTTGTAGGCGGTGCTCCCTGCCGGCGTCGCGACCATCACGCCGTCGGCGACCAGTTCGCCCAGCCGCTCCTGGCCGTTCAGGTCCACCGCCACGTGCGCGGCCTGGCGCGTCTGGCGCAGCAGCGACACCTCGTTGTAGGCGAGCGAACCGGTGCTGGCGCCCGATTCGGTGAGCGCCAGCATCTCCAGGGGCCGCAGGACCGCGGGTTCGGCCGCGTGGATCCGCGCGACCAGCGCGTCCTGCGCCGCGGCGTCCTCGCGATGGTGGTTCATCAGGAAGCCGACGCTGCCGAGCTTCATGCCGAAGACCGGCTTGCCCAGGGCACCGTGGCGATGCAGCACCTGCAGCATGAAGCCGTCGCCGCCGAGCGCGACCAGCACGTCGGCTTCCGCCGGCTCGTGCTGCCCGTGCCGCGCGGACAGCGCCTCCAGCGCGCGCTGCGCGCCTTCCGCGCGGCTGGCGAGGAAGGCGATGCGCAGCGCGGCGCCGGAGTGCACCGGCATTACCCCTCCGCCGCCATCTGCGCCAGGCGGCGCACGGCCACCGACACGGTCGGATAGTCGAGCGACTTCTGCGTGCGCAGGTCCGCGAACATCGCCTGGGTGAAGCGCAATGCGGGGTCGTCGCGCTCGAGCCAGCGCGCCACGCGCTGGTCCGCCGGGACCTTGCCGCCGCCGGCGATGACCTGCGCGGCCAGCGCGCGTTGCTGCGCGCGCAGCTCGTCGCGCAGCACGCCGCGTGCATGCGCGTGCCAGCGCCCGTCCACCGGCAGCGCCTCGACCTGCTCGAGCAGCCACGGGAGCTCCAGCGCCTCGCCGAGCCCGTAGTAGGCCTGGGCCACCTCGGCCGGCGCCAGCTTGCGCGCCAGCGCGACCTCGACGATGTCGCACCCGCCTTCCAGCAGCGGCAGGCCGGCCAGCTGCGTGGCCAGGTCGGCCGGGATCCCGCGGCCGCGCCATTCCTTCACGCGTGCCTCGAAGGCCGCCCGGTAGGCCTCGCCGAGGATGCCCGGCATGGCCTCGCGCAACGCACCCAGTCCCCCCGCGTAGCGCGCCACCGCGTCCGCGATCTCGGGCATCTCGCCCGGCCGCAGCAGCAGCCATCGCGACATCGCGCGCAGCAGGTTCCAGATGACCTGCAGCGCGTCGATCTGCACGCCCTCGGGGAGCTTGCCGTCCAGCGCGTCGATCGCCGCCCAGAGGGCGCGCGCGTCCAGCGCCTCGCGCGCGATCGTGTAGGCCTCGGCCACCTCGGCGGCGGTGCGGCCGGTGTCCTCGGTCATGCGCAGGGTGAACGTCGCGCCCATGCGGTTCACCATCGAGTTGGTGACCGCGGTGGCGATGATCTCGCGCTTCAGGCGGTGCTGCTCCATCTCGTCGGCGTAGTCGCGCTGCAGCGGCTCCGGGAAGTAGCGCACCAGCTCCTTCGACAGGTACGGATCCTCCGGCACGTCCGAGTCCAGCAGCTGCTGGAACAGCACCAGCTTGGCGTACGACAGCAGCACGGAGAGCTCCGGCCGGGTCAGGCCGTGCCCGCGTGCCTTGCGCTCGGCGATCTCGGCGTCGGACGGCAGGTACTCGAGCTGCCGGTCGAGCAGGCCCTGCGCCTCAAGCGTGCGGATGAAGTGCTGCTTGGAGCCGAGCCGCGACAGGCTCATGCGTTCCATCAGGCTGATGGCCTGGTTCTGGCGGTAGTTGTCCACCAGCACCAGCTGTTCCACCTCGCCGGTCATGCCGGCGAGCAGCTTGTTGCGCGCGGGCAGCGTCAGCTTGCCCGCCTTCAGCGGCCCGTTGAGCAGGATCTTGATGTTCACCTCGTGGTCGGAGGTGTCCACGCCCGCGGAGTTGTCGATGAAGTCGGTGTTGAGGATCACGCCGTGCAGCGCGGCCTCGATGCGGCCGAGCTGGGTGAAGCCCAGGTTGCCGCCCTCGCCCACCACCTTGCAGCGCAGGTCGCGGCCGTCCACGCGCAACGCGTTGTTGCCGCGGTCGCCGACCTCGGCGTTGGTCTCCGTGCTGCACTTGACGTAGGTGCCGATGCCGCCGTTCCAGAGCAGGTCCACCGGCGCCTTGAGGATCGCCTTCATCAGCTCGGCCGGGCTCAGCGCGCTCACCGACTCGTCCAGGCCCAGGGCCGTGCGGATCTCGGTGTTGAGCGCGATGGACTTGGCCGAGCGCGGGAACACGCCGCCGCCCGCGGAGATGAGCGACCGGTCGTAGTCGTCCCAGCTCGAGCGCGGCAGGCGGAACAGCCGCAGGCGCTCCTTGTAGCCGCGCGCCGCGTCCGGGTCCGGGTCGATGAAGATGTGGCGGTGGTCGAACGCCGCCACCAGGCGGATGTGCTTCGACAGCTGCATGCCGTTGCCGAACACGTCGCCGGACATGTCGCCGATGCCGACGACCGTGAAGTCCTGCTTCTGCGTGTCGCGGCCGAGCGCGCGGAAATGCCGGCGCACCGACTCCCACGCCCCCTTGGCGGTGATGCCCATGCCCTTGTGGTCGTAGCCGGCCGAACCGCCCGAGGCGAACGCGTCGCCGAGCCAGAAGCCGTGGTCGAGCGCGATCTGGTTGGCGATGTCCGAGAACGTGGCCGTGCCCTTGTCGGCCGCCACCACCATGTACGGGTCGTCCGCGTCGTGCCGCACGACGTCCACCGGCGGGACGATCTCGCCGTCCACGATGTTGTCCGTGATGTCCAGCAGGCCGGAGATGAACATCCGGTAGCAGGCCACGCCCTCGGCCAGGATCGCGTCGCGGTCCCCGCCGACCGGCGGGCGCTTGACGAAGAACCCGCCCTTCGCGCCGACCGGGACGATGACGGTGTTCTTGACCATCTGCGCCTTCACCAGGCCGAGGATCTCGGTGCGGAAGTCGTCGCGGCGGT
>CAMLHR010000071.1 GCA_946479915.1 uncultured Lysobacter sp. | reverse complement strand
ATCGTGATCACCGTGCTGGTGATCGCCTCGTCGTCGGGGTCGCGGGTGAGGTCCTGGATGAACTCCTTGTCGATCTTCAGCGTGGTGATCGGCAGGCGCTTGAGGTAGGCGAGGGACGAGTACCCGGTCCCGAAGTCGTCGATGGCCAGCGACACGCCGGTGCGCCGGAACGCCTGCAACGTGGCGGTCGTGTGTTCGCCGCCGGCCATGATGACGCTCTCGGTCAACTCCAGCTCCAGCGCACGGGCCGGGACGTGGGTCTCGCGCAGCACGCGCTCCACCACGGCCGGCAGGTCTCCGCGCAGCAGCTGCAGCGAGGACACGTTGACCGACATGCACAACGCATCGAGCCCAGACGCGCGCCAGCGCTGGAGGGTGGCGCAGGCCTCGCGCAACGCCCACTCGCCGATCTCCAGGATCAGGCCGCTCTCCTCCGCGAGCGGGACGAACTGCCCCGGCGGGATGCTGCCCAGCTCCGGGCTCTCCCAGCGGAGCAGCGCCTCCACGCCGGTGATGCGCTGGCGCGGCAGCGAGAGCCGTGGCTGGAACCGCAGCGCCAGTTCCCCGCGGTCGAGCACCTTGCGCAACGCGCCGGCCATCGTCGCGCGGCGGCGGATCTGCACGTCCATCGCCTCGACGTAGCGCATGCTCGTCCGTCGCCCCGCGGCCTTGGCCTGGTACATCGCGGTGTCCGCGTGCTTGAGCAGGTCGGACGGCGCGAGCGCGTTGTCCGGGTACAGGCTGATGCCGATCGACGGCGAGATCGTGACGTCGACGTCGGTGTCGACCTCCAGCGGCGACTCGAACGCCTGCATCAGCCGGCGCGCCATCGCCTCGGCGTCGTCGGCCGATGCGATGCCCTCCAGCACCACCGTGAACTCGTCGCCGCCCAGCCGGGCGACCGTGTGCGACGTGCCCACCACTTCCTGCAGGCGCACCGCCGCCGCACGCAGGATGCGGTCGCCGGCGGCGTGGCCCAGCGAATCGTTGACGTCCTTGAAGTGGTCCAGGTCCAGGAACAGCACCGCGATGCGTGCCTGTTGCCGCTTGGCGCGGACGATGGCGCGCGAGAGCCGCTCGGACAGCAGCGCCCGGTTCGGCAGGCCGGTGAGCGTGTCGTAGTTGGCCAGGTAGCGCAGTTCCTGCTCGGCGCGCTTCTTGTCGGTGATGTCGGTGAGGACGGCGACGTAGTGCACCGGCTCGCCGCTGGCATCGAGCACGGCGCTGCTCTGCAGCCAGCACAGGAATTCCTCCCCGTCCTTGCGGCGCTGCCACATCTCGCCCGACCAGCGCCCACTGCCCGTCAGCTCCGAACGCCAGTCCGCGTAGAACTGGCGCTCGTGTCGGCCGCTGTCGAGCAGGTCGGTCGGCAGGCCCACCACCTCGCCCTGCTGGTAGCCCGTCATCCGCGCGAAGGCGGGATTGACCGAGACGAAGCGGAAGTTGCGGTCGAACACCGTCACCGCCTCGGTCATGCTGCTCAGCACCTCGGTGGCGATGCGCCGCTCGCGCTCCGCGCGCCGGCTGATGGTGATGTCGCGCGCCGTCCCCGCCACGCGCAGCGCGCGACCGTCCAGGTTCCGCTCGACCACGCGGCCGCGCGCGCGGATCCACGTCCAGCCGCCGTCCGCGCGGCGCACCCGGTGCTCGGACAGGAACAGCGCTTCCTGGCCGCGCAGGTGCTCGCGCAACCGCTCGCGCACCTGGGGCAGGTCGTCGGGATGGATGCCGTGTTCGTCGGGCGTGGAAGTGAGCGTGCCCACGTCGGGCGCGCCGCCGGTGGTGTCGTCGCCGCGCATCCAGTGCAGCTGGCCTTCCACGAGGTCGTAGTCCCAGAACTGCTCGCCCGACGCCCACAACGCCAGCTTCAGGCGCTCCTCGCGCTCCCGGATCTGGCGGAAGTAGCCGCGCTCGCGCTGCCGGCGTCCCAGCCACGTGCCGACCACCAGGCCGACCAGCAGCAGCGCGGCCAGTCCGTACAGCGCGAGGAACAGCGGCTGGCGCCAGGCGGGCGGCTGCACCGCGACGGGCAGCGCGAGGCCGGCGGGGTTCCATGCGCCGTCGCGGCCCGTCGCCTGCACCTGCAGTTCGTAGCGCCCGGGCGGCAGGCCCGTATAGGTGATCTCGTTGCGCGTCCCGTTGTCGATCCAGTGCTCGTGCAGTCCCTGCATCCGGTAGCGATACCGGATCGGCGATGTGGCGGCGTAGTCCAGCGCGCCCACGCGCAGCCGCACGATGCTCGCGTCGCCGGGGACCTCCAGCCGGTCGGGTTGCCACAGCACGGTGCCGTCGCGCGGCGCCTCCGCCCCGATGCGCGCGCCGAGCAGCCGCAGCGGCGCCGCGTAGTGCGGTTCGTCGATGCGCGCGGGGTCGAACAGGTTGAGCCCGCTCACGCCGCCCATCGCCACGCGGCCGTCGTCGAGCAGCGCGGCAGCGCCGCCGTTGAACTCGACGTCCTGCAACCCGTCGGCCTGTCCGAACGTGCGCAGCATGCCGCGGCCGTCCGCCGCGCCGGGCTCGAACCGGAGGATGCCGTTGTCCGTCCCGAGCCACAGCGTGCCCGCGGGCGACTCGACGATGCTGAACACCGTCGGCACCGGCTGGTCGCCGAGCCCCTTCGCGAGCGGATGCGAGAACGTGATCGTGCCGTCGGGCGCCTCTTCGACCCGGCTCAGCCCCGAGTGCGTCCCGATCCAGAGGGTGCCGTCCCGGGCTTCAAGCACCGCGCGCACGAGGTCGCCTGGCAGCGACGCCGGATCGTCGATCGCATGGCGGAACCGCCGCAGCCGCTGGCTGCGCGGTTCGTAGAGGCCGAGGCCGTGGCTCGTCGCGAACCAGACCCGCGAGGCCCGGTCCACGGCCACGGCATGCACGAGCCCGCCGCCGGCGTAGTCCGTGCCGGCGACCCGCTCGAGCCACCCGCCCCGGGGCCGGTAGCGGTAGAGGCCGTCGTTGGCGCCGAGCCACACCGTGCCGTCCCGACCGCGATCGATGCTGCGCAGCGACGGCATCGCGCCGCTCGCCGGGGCCACCTCGCGCACCGAACGGATGCCGGTGTCGAGCAGGAGCAGGCCGCGCGTGGTCGCGATCCAGAGCCTGCCCTGGCCGGCGGGTTCGAAGCCCATGATCCGCGGGGCCGCGGCGATGTCGGGCGCGACGTCGTCCGGTGCGTTCCAGCCGTCCGGCAGGCGATCGCCCATCGCCTCGAAACTGCCGTCCTCCAGCTCGTAGCGCAGCAGCAGCCCGCCGTCCGTGCCGATCCACAGGGCGCCATCGTCGCCCTGCGCGACCGCGCGGACGCTGCTGCCCGCGATCGGGACCGTCGGCGCCGCGTCCACCAGGTAGCGGAACGGCGCGCCCGCGGGGTCGGTGACCGCGACGCCGCGGATCTGGCCGCCGACCCAGAGTTGGCCGCTGCGATCGACGAGCAACGCGCCGATGGTCGACTCCGGCAGGCTGCCGGGCACCGCCGCGTTCTCGCGCACGCGCGTCGACGCGCCGGTCGCGGGATCCAGGCGCAGCAATCCGCCCCCGGCGAGCGAGAGCCAGAGCCGGCCGTCCGGCGCCTGGACGATCGCGCGCACGGTCGCCGGCTCGCCCCCGGGAGCGGGCCATGCACGGACCAGCGCGGCGTTGCCGGACGCGAGCCGGAACAGGCCGTCGTCGCGTCCGACCCAGCGCCTGCCGTCCGCATCCACGTAGAGCGACTTCACGGGCACGGCGGGCCCGACGCGTTCGCCGCCGTCCGGGCCGACCCGGAACAGGCCGGCGGCGCTGCCGAACCAGACGGTGCCCGCGCCGTCCACGACCAGGGACTGGCTCGGCGCCATGCCCTCGGGCAGGCGTAGCACCTGCGTGCGCGCGCCGGTCCCTGGATCGAGCCGCTGCAGGCCGGCCATCGTGCCGACCCAGACCTCGCCGTCCACCGCCAGGAGGCTCCGCACGTGGCTGGCGCCGGGCGCGCTGCCGGGGCGGTACCGCCGGAACTCGCCGGTGCGCAGGTCCAGGCGCACCACGTACTGGGAGAAGGTGCCGATCCACAGCGCCTCGCCCGGTTCCACCGACAGCGCGGTCACGAAACTGTCGGGCAGGCTGCCGGGGTCGGCGGCGTCGTGGCGCCAGGCGCGGAACCGCTCGCCGTCGTAGCGGTGGAGGCCGCCCTGGGTCCCGACCCAGACGAAGCCCTGCGCATCCTCCGCCATCGCGGTGACGGTGTTCTGGACGAGCCCGTGCCCGGCGCCCAGGCGCTTGAAGTAGAAGTCGCGCACCGTCGCGTCCGCGCGCGAGGGCGAACCCGCCAGCGCCAGGGCGAACGCGAACAGCGCGGCGGCAACCAGGAAGGACGGTAGGCGCACGGACACCGCTGGACGTTTGCAACGCATCCGAGTGTAGCGGGGCCGCATGGCCGGCGGCGGACCTGCGTCGCGTTGCTAGACTTCCGCCATGCCCGACCGGACTCCCGCCATCGCACTCCCACCACTGGACGACGTCGCCGCGGAGGCGTCCAGGCTGCAGCTCGCGACCCCCGCGCCGGAGCTGCACGGCGCGGTCTGCGGCTGGCTCGCGGGCGGCGGCGACGCCGGTCCGGGATGGCTCGCACGCGTGATGGCCGACGATGCCCAGGCGGCACCGGCCCCGGACGGCGCACTGTCGCGATTGCTGGACGCCAGCCGCGCGCAACTCGAGGACAGCGACTTCGGGTTCGAGCTGCTCCTGCCGGCGGGCGAGGCGAGCCTGGCCGAGCGCAGCGGCGCGCTGTTCGACTGGTGCCGCGGGTTCCTGGGCGCATTCGGGCTCGCGGCCGGACCCGACCCGAAGCTGTCGGAGGTCGGCACCGAGGCGCTGGCCGACCTGGCCAGGCTGGCGATGGCCACGCCGCAGGAGGAGGGCGACCAGGAGGACGAGGCCGCGCTCATCGAGATCGAGGAGTTCGTCCGCGTCGCGACGCTGCTGCTGCATGGCGACTGCGTGCTGGCCGGGCGCCACCGGCGGAGCATGCACTGACATGACGGGCCCGTCGGGCATCCCGGCCGCGGTGCATGCGCGCCGGCGCCGCCAGCTCATGCGCATGGCGGGCGACGACGCGATCCTGGTGCTGCCCGCGGCGCCCGAGCGCATCCGCAGCCGCGACACGCACTATCCCTATCGGCAGGATTCCGACCTTTGGTACCTCACGGGCTTCCCCGAGCCCGAGGCGGTGCTGGTGCTGGTGCCGGGGCGCGCGCACGGCGAGGCGCTGCTGTTCTGCCGCGAGCGCGACCCGGACCGGGAAGGCTGGGATGGCCCGCGCGCGGGACCGGAGGGGGCCGTGGCGGCGTTCGGCATGGACGATGCCTATCCGATCGCCGACCTGGACGAGATCCTGCCCGGGCTGCTCGAGGGCCGCTCGCGCGTCTACTACCACTTCGGCCGCGACGCGGATTTCGACCTCAAGCTGATCGGCTGGCTCAACCGCGTGCGCGCGCAGGTGCGCCAGGGCGCGCAACCGCCGCACGAATTCCTCGAGCTGGGCCACCTGCTGGACGAACTGCGCCTGTTCAAGTCGCGGGAAGAACTCAAGCTCATGCAGCGCGCCGCGGACATCAGCGTCGCCGCGCACGAGGCGGTGATGCGCGCGGCGCGGCCGGGCCTGCGCGAGTTCCAGCTCCAGGCCACGCTCGAGTACGTCTTCCGCCTGCACGACGCCGTGCCGGCGTACGGCAGCATCGTCGGCGCCGGCACGAACGCCTGCGTGCTGCACCACGTGGCCAACGACGGCCACGTGCGCGACGGCGACCTGGTGCTCGTGGACGCCGGCGCGGAATACCGTGGCTACGCCGCGGACATCACCCGCACGTTCCCCGCAAACGGCCGGTTCACCGCGCCGCAGCGCGCCTTGCACGACCTGGTGGGGCAGGCGCAGGCGGCGGCCCTCGCCCAGGCGCGTCCCGGCGTGCCGTACGAAGCCGGGCACGACGCCGCGGTCGAGACGCTCACCGAGGGGCTGCTGCGGCTCGGGCTGCTCAAGGGCACGCTGGAACGCAACATCGCCGACGGCAGCTACAAGCGCTATTACCGCCACAAGACCGGGCACTGGCTGGGCCTGGACGTGCACGACGTCGGCGACTACCGCTTCGACGGGGAGTCGAGGCTGCTCGAGCCGGGCATGGTGTTCACCATCGAGCCCGGGCTCTACGTCCCGGCGGACGACACGCGCGTGGCCGCGAAGTGGCGCGGCATCGGCATCCGCACCGAAGACGACGTCCTGGTGACGAAGGACGGGCACCGCGTGCTCACCGACGCGCTCGCGCGCAGCGCGGACGAGATCGAGGCGTTCATGGCCGGCGACTGACGCCGCCGGCCGTTCCTGGCGTCAACCTTGGGCGTCGAAGCCCTCGCGCGTGAGGTTCAGCGGCGCGTCGTCGGTGCAGGCGACGTCGTCCTCGATGCGGATGCCGCCGTACGGACGGAACGCGTCCACGCGCGCCCAGTCCACGCTCGGCCCGAGGCCGCGGTCCTTCAGGTCGTCGAGCAGCATGTCGATGAAGTAGAGCCCCGGCTCGATGGTCACGACCATCCCGGGCTCGAGCACGCGCGTGAGCCGCAGGTACGGATGCCCGGCCGGCTTGTCGATCGTGCCGCCCGCGTCCGACGCGGCGAAGCCGGCGACGTCGTGCACCTGCAGGCCGATGCCATGGCCGATGCCGTGCGGGAAGAACGCCGCGCTCACGCCGGTCTCCACGGCCAC
>CAMLHR010000070.1 GCA_946479915.1 uncultured Lysobacter sp. | reverse complement strand
GGGGGGCCGGGGGGGCCCTGTGCGCCCTGGGGGGGGGCCTCTGACCCCTCTTTGTTGTTTCCCGGGGGGGGGCGGGGGCGGCCCCCGGGGCCCGCCCTCGCCGCCGGGATCACCACCCTCGCCGCTCTTGGCGAAGGGCATCGCCGCTGAAGCGGCTCCTACAAGGGAGAGCATCGCCGCTGAAGCGGCTCCTACATGGGGGGGGCTCCCGCGTTGGCGGGGGTCAGGCGGGGCGGGAGGCGGTGCGGTAGGGCGGGGTGGCCATGACCATCTCGGCGAGCGAGTAGGCGAGTTCGCGTTCGGCGAGGACCGCCGCGTCGGCGCCGTGCTGGAGCAGGTGCTGCACCTGGCCGTCGCTATGCGCGCGCGCCAGCACCGTGATGCCCGGGTTCACCGCCTTGATCCGTTCGATCGCCTCGCCCGCCTCCAGCACCTGCGGGATCGCGAAGATCGCCATCTGCGCCCGTTCCGGCGCTGCCTCTTCCATGACGCGCTGGTTCGCCACGTTGCCGCGGATGACCGTGAGGCCCATTTCGCGGGCACGCGTGACCAGGTCCGCGTCGTCCTCGATGACGACCAGCGGCACGTCGCGCTGCTGCAGGAGCGTCGCCAGGTGGCTGCCGACGCGCCCGTAGCCGACGAGGATGACGTGCCCGCCCATGTCCACCGGCACGACCGGCGGTTCCTCCACCGCGGCGGCCTCGCTCGCCTCCCGCGCGGCCTCGCGGGCCTCGCGCCGGTCGAGCAGCATGAACAGCACCGGGTTGAGCATGATCGAGATCAGCGCGCCGGCCAGCACCAGGCTGTGGCCGTCGGCAGGCATCAGCCCCAGCGCGAGGCCGAGGCCCGCGATGATGAAGGCGAATTCGCCGATCTGGGCCAGGCTGGTCGAGATGGTCAGCGCCGTGGACGAGGGATGCCCGAACGCGCGCACGATCCCGTACGCCGCCGCGGACTTGCCGAACAGGATGATCATCGTCGTCGCGAGCACCTGCCACGGATGCTCCAGCAGGATCCGCGGGTCGAACAACATGCCGACCGAGACGAAGAACAGCACCGCGAACGCATCGCGCATCGGCAGCGAGTCCTGCGCGGCCTGGTGGCTGAACTCCGACTCGTTCAGCAGCATGCCGGCGAAGAACGCGCCGAGCGCGAACGACACGCCGAACAGTTCGGCCGAGCCGAACGCCACGCCCATCGCGATGGACAGCACGCACAGCGTGAACAGTTCGCGCGAGCCGGTGCCGGCGATGCGCTCGAGGATCCAGGGGATGACGCGACGGCCCACGACCAGCATGAAGGCCACGAACGCGCCGACCTTCAGGACCGTCGCGCCGAGGGCACCGATCACGCTGCCGCCCTGCGCCCCGGCCTCGCCGCCGAGGGCTTCGGCCAGGCTGGGGATGAGCACCAGCGCGACCACGCAGGCCAGGTCCTCGACGATGAGCCAGCCGACCGCGATCTTGCCCCGGCGCGTCTCCAGCAGCCGTCGCTCTTCCATCGCGCGCAGCAGCACGACGGTCGAGGCCGTGGCCAGCGAGAACCCGAACACGAGGCCGGCCAGGTGCGACCAGCCCATCAGCATCGCCAGGCCCCACCCCAGCACCGTGGCCACCGCGATCTGGGCGATCGCGCCCGGAATGGCGATGGCGCGGACCGACATCAGGTCGCGCAGCGAGAAGTGCAGGCCGACCCCGAACATGAGCAGGATGACGCCGATCTCGGCCAGCTGCGGCGCGATCTCCGCGTCGCCGACGAACCCGGGCGTGAATGGACCCGCCACGATGCCCGCCAGGAGGTAGCCGACCAGCGGCGAGAGCCGCAGGCGGTTGGCGATCGCGCCGAGCAGGAACGCCAGCACGAAGCCGGCCACGAGCATTGCGATCAGCGAGGTGGTGTGCGGCATCGGCGCTTCGGTGGGGGGCTGGCGGCCAATTTAGCAGGGCCGTGATCGGGGCCGGCCGCGCGACCGGATAAAATCGCCGGATGATCGCGTTCCGAAACTTCGCCCTGCGCAGGGGCGAGCGCCTGCTGCTGTCCGACGTCGACCTGGCCCTGCACGCGGGGTACCGGGTGGGCGTCGTGGGCCGCAACGGCACCGGCAAGTCCAGCCTGTTCGCGGCCCTGATGGGCGAGCTCGAGCCCGACCGCGGCGACATCGACGTGCCCGGCAAGGCGCGCGTGGCCTGGGTCGCGCAGGAGACGCCGGCGCTGCCGGACAGCGCCCTGGACTTCGTCCTGTCCGGTGACCGGGAGGTCCACGCGGCGATCCAGGCCGAGGCCAACGCCTTCGCGGCGGAGGACTGGGAAGCCGTCGCCGAGGCGCACCAGCAGCTCGAGGCGCTCAACGGGTACGACGGGTCCGCGCGCGCCGGCCGGCTGCTGCACGGACTGGGGTTCGCGCCCGAGACGCACGGCAAGCCGGTGGCCGACTTCTCCGGCGGTTGGCGCGTGCGGCTCAACGTGGCCCGCGCGCTCATGACGCCGAGCGACCTGCTGCTGCTCGACGAGCCCACCAACCACCTGGACCTGGACGCCGTCGTCTGGCTCGAGGAGTGGCTGCGCCGCTATCCCGGCACGCTGCTGGTGATCTCGCACGACCGCGAGTTCCTGGACAACGTCACCACGCACACGCTGCACCTGCACGACGGCCGGGCGAAGCTCTACACGGGCGACTACACGGCGTTCGAGCGCCAGCGCGCCGAGCAGCTGCGCCAGCAGCAGATCGCGCACGAGAAGGAGCAGGCCGAGCGCGCGCACCTGCAGTCGTTCATCGACCGCTTCAAGGCCAAGGCCAGCAAGGCGAAGCAGGCCCAGTCGCGCATGAAGCGCCTGGCCAAGCTCGCCGGGACGGAGGCCGTCCGCGTCGAGCGCGCGCTGCGCATCCAGTTCCCCGAACCGGCGAAGATCCCGAACTCCCTGCTGCAGCTCCGGGATGCCGACGCCGGCTATGTCCAGGCGGAAGGTGTGGGAGCCGCGCGGACCGTCATCCTCCACGATGTTGGGTTCGCGCTGGAGGCGGGGGACCGCATCGGGCTGCTCGGGTCGAACGGCGCGGGCAAGTCCACGCTCGTGAAGACGCTGGTCGGCGAACTGCCGCCGCTGGCGGGCGAGCGCCTGGCGCATCCGGACCTGCGGATCGGCTACTTCGCGCAGCACACCGTCGAGTCGCTGGTGGCCGGCACCTCGCCGATCGACCACCTGCGCGAACTGTCGCCGGACGCGGCCACGCAGGCGTTCCGCGACTTCCTCGGCAAGTGGAACTTCGCCGGCGACCGCGCGTTCGAGTCCATCGACGGGTTCTCCGGCGGCGAGAAGGCGCGCCTGGCGCTGGCGCTGATCGCCTGGCGCCAGCCGAACCTGCTGTTGCTCGACGAGCCGACCAACCACCTCGACCTGGACATGCGCGAGGCACTGGCCGAGGCGCTGGCCGACTTCGAGGGCGCCATCGTCATGGTGTCGCACGACCGGCACCTGATCGGCCTGGTGTGCGAGGAGTTCTGGCGCGTGCACGACGGCGTCGTGGAGCCGTTCGACGGCGACCTCGATGCGTATGCCGCGTGGCTGCGCTCGCGCCAGGGCAGCGACGGGGCGAAGGCGCCGAAGCAGAAGCCCGCGCCGGCCGCGGCGCCCGCGCCTTCGAAGCCGGCGGCGCTCGTCGACGCGAAGCGCCTCGCCAGGCTGGAGGCCACCGTGACCGAGCTGGCGGCGAGCCTCGCCACGCTCGAGGCCGACCTCGCCGGGCTCTACGCCGCCGGCGACACCGACAGGGCCGCGACGCTCGCCGACCGCCAGCGCAAGCTGCGCGACCAGCTCGACGCCGCCGAGGCCGAACTGCTCACGCTCTACGAGGCCGCGTGACGCCGCTCAGTCGCGCAGGAAGTACTCGACCGTGGTCACCACCCGCACCTTCTTGACGTGCGGGCTGCCCTGGTCGCGGTCGGTGATCGACACCACGCCCTGGTTGGCGTTGCGGATGCCGCCCAGGCGCGCGCCGGAATCCTTCGCGAACTGGACCGCGGACTCGCGCGCGTTGGCGGTCGCCTCGGCGATCAGCGCCGGCTTGATGTCGTTGAGCCCGGTGTAGTCGAACTCCGGATAGCCGCCCTGTTCGAACAGGACGCCGCGGCCGACGAGTTCGCCGCTGCGGCGCAGGGCCGCCAGCGCTTCCTCCACCCGCGTCGTCCGCAGCGTGACGGTCGTGGCGTAGCGGTAACGCTCCGGCGGCCGGTTGTCTCCGTACGCGTAGGTCCACCGATCCTCGAGCCGGGGCGGCGAGACCACGATCTCGTCCTCGCCGAAGCCCGCTTCCGCGAAGAAGGCGCGGATGGTCGCCGTGTTGGCATCCAGTTGCGACGTCACTTCGCGCAGGTCGTTGCCGCCGACGAAGTGGGGCATCGGCCAGACGACGAGGTCCGCATCCACGATCCGTTCGGCGGACCCCTTGACCGTGACGTAGCGGTCGTCGGTCCGCAGCTTGGCCAGGCCGTCCGCCGCGAACCATCCCGCACCGACCAGGCCGAGGGCGAGCAGCAGGGAGGCGGCGATGGCGGCGAGGCCGGTCGGTGTCGGTCGGGTCATGGGCGGTCGGGCTCCGGTGGACTCTCGCGTAGGCTACGCCGTGACGGGGCCCACCCGCACGACAGGACCGCATGGGCAACGAACTCGTTTATCTCCTGCTGATCTTCGGGCTGCTGGTGGTGCCGCGCTGGCTGCAGCGGTTCCAGCTGCCGGCGCCGATCACCTGCCTGGCGCTGGGCATCGCCGCGATGCTGGTCCTCGGCGAGCGCGTCCACGACCCGGTGGTGGTGCTGCTGTCCACCCTGGGCATCTCGTCGCTGTTCCTCTTCGCGGGGCTGGAGGTGGATCCGGCCGCGCTGCGCAGGAACTTCGGGCAGCTGGCCGTGCACCTCGCGATCCGCATCGCCACGCTCGCCGGGACCGCGTGGCTGGCCTGGCGCTTCGCGGGCCTGTCGTGGCAGGCGGCGGCGCTGGTGGCGCTGGCGCTGCTCACCCCGTCCACCGGCTTCATCCTCGACACGCTCGAGCGCCTGGGCCTGGACGAGGAGGAGCGCTTCTGGGTGACGAGCAAGGCCATCGCCGGCGAACTGCTCGCCCTGGCCGCACTGTTCTTCCTGCTGCAGGCGAACGATGTCGCGCAGCTCGCCGCATCGACCTCGGCGATGATCGCCCTGGTCGTCGGCCTGCCGCTGCTGTTCCTTGCGCTCGGTCGCTGGGTGGTCCCGCATGCGCCGGGTTCGGAGTTCTCGCTGCTGGTGATGGTCGGCCTGGTCGGCGCGTTCGTGACCTACCGGCTCGGCGTGTACTACCTGGTCGGCGCGTTCATCGCGGGCCTGGCCGCGCGCCTGCTGCACGAGCGGATGCCGACGATGGCGTCCGACGACAACCTGCATGCGCTGCGGCTGTTCGCCACGTTCTTCGTGCCGTTCTACTTCTTCCACGCCGGCACCGGGGTCTCGCGGGAAGCCCTGAGCTGGGAGGCGCTGGCGCTGGGCCTGGCGCTCACCGTCGTGGTGGTGCCGGTGCGGATCGGCATCGTCTGGCTGCAGCGGCGGGCGATGTTCGGGCGTCGCGGCGGCAGCAACATGCGGGTGGCCGTCGCGCTCGCGCCCACGCTCGTGTTCACGCTGGTGCTCGCGAACATCCTGCATGCCCGCTTCGACCTGCCGGACATGCTGTTCGGCGCGCTGATCCTCTACACGGTGCTCAACACGATGCTGCCGTCGCTGGTGCTGCACCACCCGTTCGACATCGATCCCCTGGACGATCGGGCGTGGCCACGGCGGAAAACCCCTTGATTGCGGGCCCGCGGGCCCCAGAATGGCCGGTCCGAGACCCACGTCCACGCATTGCCATGCCGATCTACGCCTTCGAATGCGACGCCTGCGGCCATGACTTCGACCGCCTGCAGAAGCTGTCCGACCCCGATCCGGCCGCCTGCCCCGAATGCGGCGCCGAAGCCGTCAGGCGCCGCCTGACCGCGCCGTCGTTCCGCCTGGCCGGCAGCGGCTGGTACGAGACCGACGTCAAGAAGGACGGCAAGCGCAACCTGGCCGAGAAGGGGGAGGGCGCCGCGAAGCCCGAGGCGAAGGCCGAATCGAAGCCCGATTCGAAGCCGGAGCCGAAACCGGCAGCCCCCAAGGCCGATCCCACCTAAACTAGTGGGCTTTCCACGCCCTGCGGATGTCCATGCGTACCCATTTCTGCGGCCTCGTCGACGAGGCGCTGGTCGGCCAGGCCGTCACGCTGTGCGGCTGGGCCGACGTCGCCCGCAACCTCGGCGGCCTGTGCTTCATCGACCTGCGCGACCACGAGGGCATCGTCCAGGTGCTGGTGGAGCCCGGGCAGGCGGAGGTCATGCGCGTGGCGGCCGGCGTGGGCTACGAGGACTGCCTGCGCGTGACCGGCGTGGTGCGCCGCCGGCAGGCGCCGAACGACAAGCTCCCCACCGGACAGGTGGAGGTCGTCGCCACGGCGATCGAGGTGCTGAACAAGGCCGAGCCGCTGCCGTTCCACGCCCACGAGAACGCGGGCGAGGACATCCGCCTGAAGTACCGGTACCTGGACCTGCGCACGCCCAAGATGCAGCAGGCGATGCGCACGCGCATCCGCCTGGTGCAGGCGCTGCGCCGCTGGCTCGACGCGCGCGGCTTCCAGGACATCGAGACGCCGATCCTCACCAAGGCCACGCCCGAGGGCGCGCGCGACTTCCTGGTGCCCGCGCGCATGCATCCCGGCGAGTTCTACGCGCTGCCGCAGTCGCCGCAGCTGTTCAAGCAGATCCT
>CAMLHR010000069.1 GCA_946479915.1 uncultured Lysobacter sp. | reverse complement strand
CAAGGGCCGCGGCACGCTGTGCGTGTCCTCGCAGGTGGGCTGCGCGCTCAACTGCCAGTTCTGCTCGACCGCCACCCAGGGCTTCAACCGCAACCTCTCGACCGCCGAGATCATCGGCCAGGTCTGGGTCGCGGCGCGCCACCTCGGCAACGTCCCGCATCGCCAGCGCAAGCTCACCAACGTCGTGATGATGGGCATGGGCGAGCCGCTGGCCAATTTCGACAACGTCGTGCGCGCGATGAGCATCATGCGCGACGACCTGGGCTACGGCCTGGCCAACAAGCGCGTCACGCTGTCGACCGCCGGCATGGTGCCGATGATCGACCGCCTGGGCGAGGAGAGCGATGTCTCGCTAGCCGTTTCCCTGCACGCGCCCAACGACGAGCTGCGCAGCGAGCTGGTGCCGCTCAACCGGAAGTACCCGATCGCGGAACTGATGGCCGCCTGCGAGCGATACGTCAGCCGCAAGCCGCGCGCCTCGATCACGTTCGAGTACACGCTCATGAAGGGCGTGAACGACCAGCCGGAACATGCGCGCGAACTCGCGCGGCTGATGCGCCGCTTCGACAACGCGGTGCAGATGAAGGACGCGGCCAAGGTCAACCTGATCCCGTTCAACCCGTTCCCGGGCACCCGCTTCGAGCGTTCGCCCGCGGACGCGATCCTCGCGTTCCAGAAGCAGATGCAGGCGGCGCGCGTGCTGACCACGGTGCGACGCACGCGCGGCGACGACATCGACGCGGCGTGCGGCCAGCTCAAGGGCCAGGTCTCCGATCGCACCCGGCGCCAGGCGGAGTTCCGCAAGCGCCTCGCCGAACAGGACGGACACGCGGATGCCGTCGCCTAGCGCACGGGCGCTCCTGTTCGCGACGGCCGTCGTGCTGGCGGCGGGCGGCTGCAGCCGGCTGACGTTCGTGCGCCCGGACCTGTCCCGCGGCGACTACACCCAGACCGGCCACGTCGTGGAGATCAGCGACGAGGCACAGCCGGGGGCGTCGGCCATGGGGACGCGGCAGCGGCTGCTGCTGGCGCAGCACCGGCTGGCCGAGGGCGCGCTCGGCGAGGCCCGCGACCATGCCGAGGCGGTGCTGGCGCTCGAGCCCCGCTCGGCCGATGCCCACACCCTCCTGGCGCTCGTCGACAGCCGGGAAGGGGATCCGGCCGCCGCCGGCCGGCATTTCGCGGCCGCGGCGGAGCTCGCGCCCCGCGGCGCCACCTTCAACAATTACGGGACCTGGCTGTGCGCCAACGGCCAGCCGGCCCAGTCCCTGGCCTGGTTCGACCGGGCCCTGGCCGACCCCGGCTATGCCGCCCGGGCCGGTGCACTGGCCAATGCGGGCCGCTGCGCGGTGAGCGCCGGGCAGGACGCCCGGGCCGAGCGCGACCTCCGGGCGGCGCTGGCGATCGACCCGGAAAGCGTGGTCGCCCTGGGCGCCATGGCCGAACTCTCGTACCGCCGCGGCGACGCCTTCGCGGCCCGGGCGTTTTCGCAGCGACGCCTTGCCGCTGGACCCGCAGACGCGCGTGCGTTACAACTTGCGTCACAGATTGAGCAGAAACTCGGCGACAAAGCGGCCGCCGAGCGTTATATGGGACGCATGCGGGCCGAGTTCGGGGATCATCCGGCCCAAGCGGGGGACCAGTGACGATGCACCCAAACCAAGCCGCGCCTCAAGGCGACCGCGGCTGCGGCGAACGTCTCCGCCGCGCCAGGGAAGCCGCCGGGCTGCAGCTCGAGGACGTCGCGGCGCGGCTGAAGATGCCGGTCCGGGTCGTGAAGTCGCTCGAGGAAGAGGACTGGGGCCGCCTCGGCGCGCCGGTCTTCGTGCGCGGGCAGCTTCGCAGCTACTCCCGCCTGCTCGGCCTGGGGACCGCGACCACCATCGAGGCCGCGAAGGTCGGCCCGGTCGAGCCGCCCGCCCTGGTCACGCACGCCTACGTGCCGCGCCACCAGCGCCTGTTCGAACAGTTCAGCCGGCGCGCGGCCTATGTCGCCATCACCGCCGCCATCGTCGGTTCGGTCTGGATGGGCACGCGCACCCAGGTCGCCATGCCCGCCGGCAACGTCGCACCGCTCGACGTCCCGGTGACCGCCACGCCCGCCAACACGGGCCAGCCGCGTGCCGCCATGGCCGCGCCGGTCGAGCGCACGCCGATGGTCGCCTCGATGACGCCTTCGCCGGTGGTGCCCTCGGCGACCGCCACGGCCGCGCCGTCGCGGCCCCTGCTCGCGCTGCAGTTCGCCGGGGACAGCTGGGTCGAGGTCACGGGCCGTGACGGGCGCGTGCTCGAGAAGGGACTGCTGGCGGCCGGCACCGCGCGCAACTACGCGCTCGCCGACGTCGGCGCCGTCGTGCTCGGCAACGCCAGCGCGGTGGAGGTGGAGGCCGGTGGCGAAGCGGTGTCGCTCGACGCGTTCCGGCGCGCGAACGTCGCACGCTTTACGGTATCCTCTGACGGGTCCCTCGCGCCGGTCCACGACTGACGCGCGTCGGGCATCCCCGGGGCCTGGACCCCGGGCCACGGCCCCGTGATCGCGTCCATCCGCTAGCGGGACATCCCAACGTCGACCCGGGTCGCGATGCGAGCCGGGTCGCGCCTTGACCGGCATCGGCGGAAGCACATGGCACTGGACGAACTCCTCGACGAACACGAACAAGGCGAACGCGTCCGCGCGTGGCTGCGCGAGAACGCCCTGGCCCTGGTCGGCGGCATCGTGCTGGGGCTCGGCGCCATCTTCGGCTGGAAATGGTGGCAGCAGCACCAGCACGAGCAGCGCGTGGGGTTCGGCCAGCAGTACGACGCGGTCGTCGAATCGATCCAGTCCGGCGAGCTCGAGGCCGCAGAGGCCGAAGTCGCCGCGCTGCAGGGCGTCCCGTACGCGACGCTGGCCTCGCTGCGCCTCGCCAAGGCCCAGGTCGACGCGGGACAGGGCGAGGAAGCCATCGCCACGCTGCGCGCGGCATCGGCCGAGGATCCGGCGTTGCAGCGCATCGTCCACATGCGGCTCGCGCGGCTGCTGCTCGACCACGACAAGGCGGAGGAAGCGCTCGCGCTGCTCGCCGACGCCGACCAGCCGGCGATGCTGGAGCTGCGCGGCGACGCCGAGGCGGCGCTGGGCCGCCGCGAGGCCGCGCAGGCCTCCTACCTCCAGGCCATCAAGGGCCTGGAAGCCGGTGCGCCGCAGCGCTCGCTGCTCGAGATCAAGCTGGTCGCGGTGGGCGGCACGCCGCCGGCCGACGACGCCAGCGCCTGACCGCCCTCCATCCCCAAAGGGACAGCCCATCCGATGAAGCCGACCCCACGCCCGAACCCGACCGCGCTGCGCCTGTCCGCCCTGGTGGCCGCCACCGTGATGCTCGCCGGTTGCAGCACCATCAGCGGGTGGTTCGATCGCGACGACGCCGCCGCGGCGCCCGCCGCGCTGGTGGAGTTCGCGCCGACCGCGACCGTCTCGCACCTGTGGTCGGCCGGCGTCGGCGACGGCGAGGGCCGCAGCGGCACCCACCAGGGGCCCGCGATCGCGGACGGCCGCGTGTACGCCACCGGCCTGGACGGCGGCCTGCGCGCCTTCGACCTGCAGACGGGCGCCGCCGCATGGCAGTTCCCGGCCGATGGCCTGCGGCTGGCCGCGGGCCCCGGCGTCGGCGACGGGCTGGTGGTGGCCGGGGGCCTCGACGGCGTGGTCGTCGCGCTCGACGCGGCGTCCGGCGCCGAGCGGTGGCGCGCGGAAGTGAACGCCGAGATCACCGCGCCGCCCGCGGTCGGGCAGGGCGCGGTGCTGGTCCGCAGCGACGATGGCCGGATCACCGCCTTCGACGCGGCCAGCGGCGAGCAGCGCTGGTTCTGGGCCCCCGCGGTCCCGGCGCTCGTCGTGCGCGGCACCGACGCGCCCGTGCTGGGCCCGGGCTACGTGTTCGTCGGCAACGACGACGGCAACGTCGCCGCGCTGGCGCTGCAGGACGGACGCGTGCTGTGGCAGCTCCCGGTCGCCTCGCAGGAGGGACGGTCGGAACTCGAGCGCCTGGCCGACATCGACGGTGCGCCGGTGCTCGACGGCGCGACGCTGTTCGCGAGCAGCTACCGCGGGCAGACGGTCGCGATCGACGCGCCGACGGGGCGCCCGATCTGGGCGCAGGACAAGGGCGGCGCCGGCCGTGCCGGCGTCGGGCCGGACAAGGTCGTGGTCGCCGATCGCGAGGACACGGTGTGGGGCCTGGACAAGGCGTCCGGCGCGGAGATGTGGCGCCAGGAAGGGCTCGCCCGGCGCAACCTCGGCGGCGTCGCCATCCACGGCGGCTACGCGGTGGTCGGCGACTTCGAGGGCTACCTGCACTGGCTGCAGCTCTCCGACGGTGCGTTCGCCGCGCGCGTGGATGCCGGCGATGCGATCCGCGGCGCGCCGCGCGTCGCCGACGGGATCCTCGTCGTGCAGGACGTCGAAGGCCGCCTCAGCGCCTACCGGATCCAGTGACGCCCACGACGCCATGCTCCCCCTCGTCGCACTTGTCGGACGGCCGAACGTCGGCAAGTCGACGCTGTTCAATGCGCTGACGCGCACCCGCGACGCGCTGGTCCACGACCAGCCCGGCGTGACCCGCGACCGCAACTACGGCGTGTGCCGCCTCGACCCGGAGCGGCCGTTCGTGCTCGTCGACACCGGCGGCATCGGCGGCAGCGACGAGGGCCTGGCGGGCGCCACCGCGAAGCAAGCGCGCGCCGCGGCGCTGGAAGCGGACCTGATCCTGTTCGTCGTCGACGGCCGCGAAGGGCCGTCCACGCTCGACCACGACATCCTCGCGTGGCTGCGCAAGGCGGACCGGCCCACGCTGCTGGTCGTCAACAAGATCGACGGCATCGACGTGCAGTCCGCGTTCGGCGAGTTCTCGCGCTACGGCATCGGCGAGATGCTCGGCACGTCGTCGGCGCATCGCCAGGGCATCGACGAGCTGCACGCGCAGGTGCTGGCCCGCCTGCCGGAGGCCGGCCTGGCCGGGGTGCCCGACGACGATCCGGGCCGCGTGCGGGTGGCGTTCGTCGGCCGGCCCAACGTCGGCAAGTCCACGCTGGTGAACCGGATCCTCGGCGAGGAACGGATGATCGCGTCCGACGTGCCCGGCACGACGCGCGACTCGATCGCCGTCGACCTGGAGCGCGACGGCCGTCGCTACCGGCTGGTGGACACCGCGGGCCTGCGCCGCAAGTCGAAGGTGGACGAGGCGGTGGAGAAGTTCTCCATCGTCAAGACGCTGCAGGCGATCGAGCAGTGCCAGGTCGCGGTGATCATGCTCGACGCCAGCGAGGGCGTGACCGACCAGGACGCGAGCGTGCTGGGCGCGGTGCTCGACGCCGGGCGCGCGCTGGTCGTGGCCGTCAACAAGTGGGACGGGCTGACGACGTACCAGCGCGAACAGGCGGAGGCGCTGCTCTCGCGCAAGCTCGGTTTCGTGGACTGGGCGGAGGCCGTGCGCATCTCGGCGCTGCACGGGTCGGGATTGCGCGAGCTGTTCCGCGCGATCCATCGCGCGCACGGCTCGGCCACCCGCGAGTTCGGCACCAGCGAGGTCACGCGCGCCATCGAGGCCGCCTACGAGGCCAACCCGCCGCCCGTGGTGCGCGGGCACGTGGCCAAGCTGCGGTTCGCGCATCCCGGCGGGGAGAGCCCGCCGACCTTCATCGTCCACGGCTCGCGCCTGCGCACCCTGAGCGATAGCTACAAGCGATACCTCGAGAACTTCTTCCGCAAGCGCTTCAAGCTGGTGGGCACGCCGGTGCGCTTCGTGTTCAAGGAAGGCGAGAACCCGTTCAAGGGACGGAAGAACGAGTTGACGGAGCGGCAGGTCGCGCGTAAGCGCCGCCTGCTGCGCCACGTCAAGCGGTGAGCCCGTCCGACGTCACCCTCGGACTGCTGGCCGGTGGCCGCGCCACGCGGCTGGGCGGGCGCGACAAGGCCTGGATCGAACGCGGCGGCGTGCCGCAGGTGCTGCGCTGGCGCCGGCGATTCGAGGGCCGCGTGGCCGGACTGCTGGTGAGCGCGAACACGGCGCACGAACGCTACCGGGCGCAGGGGATCGCGGTGGTCCCCGACCGGGAGACCGGCGCGGGTCCGGTCGCCGGGCTCGCCGCGCTCTCCGCGGCCTGCCCGACGCCGTGGCTGCTGACCCTGCCGGTGGACCTGGTGGACTGCAACGACTGCCTGCTGCCGACGCTCGCATCCGCCGCCTCCGGCATCGGCGCATGGGCCGAGGACGACGACGGTCCGCAGCCGCTGGTGGCGCTGTGGCATGCGCCGACGCTGCGCGACGCCGCGGACCGGGCGCTCGAGCGCGGCGAGCTGGCGGTGCACGCCCTGCAGGCCCGCATCGGCATGTGCGGCGTGCGGCTGGCCGGCGTGCGCTTCGGCAACCTCAACACGCCCGGCGACCTGGCCAGGGCCGGTGCCGCATGAGCGCGCAGGGTGACCGTTACGCCGGGGTGCCGATGCGCATCACGTTCGAGGAGGCGCTGGGCATCCTCCGGTCCGTCGCGGCGGCGCGCCACATGCCGGTCGAGCGCCTCGCGACCGCGCGTTGCCACGGTCGCATCCTCGCCGGGGACCTCGTCGCCCCGATCGACCTGCCGACGTTCGACAACAGCGCGATGGACGGTTTCGCGTTCCGCCACGCCGACCTGGCCGCGGCGGGCGACGCGGGCCTGCGCCTGGCCGGCGCGCAGTTCGCGGGGCTCGCGACCGGGCAGTCGCTCGGCCCGGGGGAGTGCATCGAGATCACCACCGGCGCGCCGATGCCGCCCGGCGCGGATACCGTCGTGATCAAGGAA
>CAMLHR010000068.1 GCA_946479915.1 uncultured Lysobacter sp. | reverse complement strand
CCTCGGCGGCCTTGATGATCTCGTACTGCGGAAAGCCCCGGCGCACGTGCACGGTGTGCAGCGACACGCCGCGTCGCGCGGTCGCCGGCGAGGCGACCTTGTATTCCGGGATGATCACGACCGTGGCGCCGCCCTCGACCACGCGCGGATCCTGGTAGGGCGTGCGCCGCACGCCGCGGGTGACCATCAGCCGCACGTGCACGCCGTCGCCGGCCATGCCGTTCGCATCGAGCACGTCGTACAGGCGTCGGGCGAGGGTCGCGCGGTCCAGCCCGATGTCGAGCATCAGCGCCTTGGCGCCTTCGTAAAGCCGGTCCAGGTGCGCGTCGAGGAACACGGGATGGCCACCGACGATGCGGAAGCCCTCCCAGACGCCGTCGCCCAGGACGAAACCGCTGTCGAACACCGACACGACGGCCTCCGCGCGTGGCACCAGGGCGCCGTTCACGGACACCACGATCCCCGCGTTGCGCGGATCCTCCGTCGAGTGCTGCGTCCCCGTGGTCATCGGCGCCTCCGGCAAAGGAGGCCATCCTACGTTCGGCGGCGCCGCGTGGCACCTCCGCGCTATGCGGCGCGGGATGCGACCCCGGCGAGCATGCGCGTGAGTGCCTTGATGTCCGCCGGCTTGCGGAAATGGTGGTCGAACCCGGCCTCGCGCGCGCGCTCGCGGTCGCGCTCTTCGCCCCAGCCGGTCATCGCCGCCAGCAGCAGGCCCTGCTGGGCGGGATCCGCGCGCAGGCGGCGCGCCAGTTCGTAGCCGTCCATGCCCGGCATCCCGACGTCGAGCAGGGCGACGTCCGGATGGAAACCAGCCGCGAGGTCCAGCGCCCCCGCGCCGTCATGCGCCGTCGCCAGTTCGTGGCCCAGCGTCTCGAGCAGCATGGTCAGCGAATCTGCGGCGTCCTCGTTGTCGTCGACGACGAGGATGCGCAGCCGCCGTGCGGCCACGTGGGTCGGCTGGTTCGCGGCGTCCCGCGGCGTCGCCGCCGCGGCGGCCAGCGGCAGCCGGACCAGGAACCGCGCGCCCTTGCCCTTGCCGTCGCTCTGCGCCTCGACTTCGCCGCCATGCATGCCCACGAGCTGCTTGACCAGGGCCAGGCCGACGCCCAGGCCGTCGTGCAGGCGATGTTCGTCGCGGCGTCCCTGGGTGAACAGCTCGAACACGTGGGGCAGGACGTCGGCCTCGATGCCGACGCCGTCGTCGCGCACGGAGACCTCCGCCATGCCGTCGCGGGCCCGCGCGGTCACCTCGATGGTCCCGCCGGGCCTGCCATACCGAAGGGCGTTGTTGAGGAGGTTGCCGAAGACCTGGGCCAGGCGCACGGGGTCGGCGTCCAGCGCCAGGGCGGTGTCCGGCAGGTCCAGCACCACCGTGGCCGCACGCTTCCCGTCCGCGGGCCGGCGCAGCGGCTCGACTGCATCGCCCAGCACGCCGCGAAGGTCGACCGGCCGCTTCTGGAGCGCGATCTTGCCCTGGGACAGGCGCGAGGCCTCGAGCAGGTCGTCCACCAGTCGGACCATGTGCTCGATCTGGCGCAGCATCATGCGGCGCAGCTCCGCGCGGCGCGCCGGGTCGCGGTCGTCGAGCTCGAGGATCTCCAGTGCATTGCGGATGGGGGCGAGCGGATTGCGCAGCTCATGGCCGAGCATCGCCAGCAGTTCGTCCTTCCGCCGGGCGTGCCCGAGTTCCGTCTCGCGGGCGCGCTCGAGTTCCATGAGGTGGGACTGGATCTGGTATTGCCGCGTGCGCGCACGCAACGCGGCCCGCACCGTGCTCACCAGCGCCGCCACGCGGAGCGGGCGCTCCATCAGCGTGACGTTGCCGAGCGTCCCCACGGCCTCGTCGACCGCCAGCGAGCTGGGGCCGCTGTGGGTCAGCAGCAATACGGGAAGGTCGGACCAGCGCGGCTGGTCGCGGATGGCCTCGCGAAGCACGGCATGGCCGCCGTTGACCAGGGTCTCCTCGGCGAGCAGGACCGCGCCCACGCCCTGCCGGATCTCGCTGGTGAGGGCTTCGTCGGAATCGCACAGGCAGGCGTGGATGCCGTTGCGCCCGAGCAGTTCCGCGGACAGGCGGGCGTCGCGCGCCGTGGGCAGCAGGCACAGGACCCGCATGTCCGTCGCGGCGCGCGCGGAACTCACGCGCGCGCGTTCCGGTCGGGGGCGAGGCGCTCGTGCGGGACGCCGGTCAGGACGCCACGGAAGTGCGACAGCGGTTCGCTGATCGAGAGGCCATCCTTGCTGATGCGCATCTCGCGGATCGTGCGTTCGTGCACGCCGGTGCGCTTCTTGAGCACCGAGATCGCCTGGCGGACGGCGCCATCGGCCTCGAAGTAGCGCAACAGGACCACGTTGTCGGCCAGGTAGCTCACGTCGAGCGTGTTGTGCATCTGGCCGATGAGGCCCTGCTGGGCGCTGACCAGCAACGTGAGCACCCCGAGCTGGCCGAGATAGGCCAGCAGTTCGTGCAGCTGGACCAGGACGAAGCGTTCCTCGGGCATCGCGTTGAGGTAGCCATTGAGGCTGTCGATCACCACGATGGACGCGTTGTCCACTTCCACTGCGTGCCGGATGAGGGCGATGAATTCGCCGGGCGAGAGTTCGGCCGGGTCGACGGGCTGCACCGCCAGGGTGCCGGCGGCCATCGCCTCCTCGATGCGGAAGCCCAGGCCGTTGCAGCGGGTGACGAGCGACCGCACGCTCTCGTCGAAGGCGAACATCGCGGTGCGCTCGCCACGCTCCGCCGCCGCCATCGCGAACTGCATGGCCAGCGTGGACTTGCCGGTACCCGCCGCGCCCACGATCAGCGTGCTCGTGCCACGGTCCAGGCCGCCGCCCAGCAGCGCATCGAGCGCTTCCGACCCGGACGCGATGGGCGTGTTCCGGCCCGACCGGCGATGGTCGGCCGCGACCAGGCGCGGGAACACCTTCACGCCCCCGGTCTCGATCTCGTAGTCGTGGAAGCCGCCGCGGTACCGGCGCCCGCGCAGCTTGGTGATCCGCAGGCGGCGACGGTCGCCACCGTATTCCGGGCGCAGCTGGTCGAGCGCGATCACGCCGTGCACGATCGTATGGACGTGCAACCCGTGTTCGCCGACGTGGCTCTCGTCGATCAGCAGCACGGTGGCACTGCGGCCGTTGAAGTACTGCTTGAGCGCGAGCACCTGGCGCCGGAAGCGGAGGACGGCGCCCGCGAGCAACCGCACCTCGGCGAGCGAGTCGAACACCACGCGGTCGGGCTGCAGCTGCTCGACGACGGCGACGATGTCGCGGGTCGTCGAACCCAGCTCCACCTCCGACGGGTGGAACATCGTGTACTGGCTGTCCGGATCGAGCTGGTCGCCGCCGGGGGAGATCTCGTGGACATGGATGCCGTCCAGCGACCACCCGTGGGAATCGGCCACGGCCCGCAGTTCCTCCCGGGTCTCGGACAGGGTGATGTACAGGCAGCGCTCCCCACGACGCGCCCCTTCCATGAGGAACTGCATGGCGATGGTCGTCTTGCCGGAACCGGGCACGCCCTCGAGCAGGTAGACCCTGTCCCGCGTGAGGCCCCCATTCAGGACGGCGTCCAGGCCGCCGATTCCCGTCGCGACCAGTGCGTCGCGTGCAGTGCCGGTTCCCATTGGTCCCCCTGGCTGGTGGTGAAAACCGGCTGACTTCAACAAGGCGGCCGTGGAGCCTGCGTGCACGCGTCGCGGGGGTTCAGGAATGTGCAGACACCGTCCTTCCGGTGCGCTACCTTCCCGGACCGCCGCCGCTTTATCTGAGGACCGGATGCCGGAGAGCGCCACATTGCGCAACGCCTGCTCGGGTGGGGTACCGCCCGAGGTGACCGACGCCGACTTCCGGCTGCTCGTCTCGTCCGTCCAGGACTACGCGATCTTCCTGCTCGACCCCCAAGGCTGCATCGCGAGCTGGAACGCGGGGGCGCGCCTGATCAAGGGGTACGAGCCCGAGGAGATCGTCGGGCAGCATTTCTCGGTGTTCTACCCCATCGAGCGCGTGCGCGAAGGCTGGCCGGAACAGGAATTGAAGCTGGCCCTGGCCCACGGCCGGATCGAGGACGAGGGCTGGCGCGTCCGCAAGGACGGGTCGATGTTCTGGGCGAGCGTCATCATCACGGCGCTCTACGACGACGACGGCAAGCACCGCGGCTTCGCCAAGGTCACCCGCGACCTGAGCGACCGCCGGATGCACGAGGAACTGCTGCGCCAGAGCGAGGAGCGGTTCCGCCTGATGGTGGAAAGCGTCCGCGACTACGCGATCTTCATGCTCGACCCGACCGGCAACGTGGTCAGCTGGAACCTCGGCGCGGAAGTCAACAAGGGCTACCTGGCCGAGGAGATCATCGGCGAGCACTTCTCCCGGTTCTATCCGCCCGAGGTGGTGGAGCGTGGGTGGCCGGAGCACGAGCTGCGCATGGCCCTGCGCGACGGCCGCTTCGAGGACGAGGGCTGGCGCGTGCGCAAGGACGGGACCCGCTTCTGGGCGAACGTGGTCATCACCGCGCTGTTCGGGCCGGACGGGACCCATCGGGGGTTCGCCAAGGTCACCCGCGACATGACCCAGCAGCGGCGGATCGATGCGCTCGAGGACGAGGGACGGCAGCTCACGCGCTTCCTCGCGGTCCTGGGGCACGAACTGCGCAACCCGATGGCCGCCATCGGCAACGCGGTGTCGGTGATGGAGCTCGAGCCGGAGCTCCCCTCGCGGCTCGCCCGCATGCGCGACGTGCTCGGCCGGCAGGTCGGGCATCTCAGGCGCCTGGTGGACGACCTGCTCGACGTCGGCCGGATCGTCAGCGGCAAGGTGCACCTCGAGCGCAACCCGCTGCTGCTCCAGGACGTGCTCAACGACGCGGTCGAGGGGGTCAAGCCGGTCATGGACGCCAGGCACCACGACTTCGTGCGCGACCTCGCGCCGCGGCCCCTGTGGGTGCAGGGCGATCGCGTGCGCCTGGTCCAGGTGGTTTCCAACCTGCTGCACAACGCGGCCAAGTTCACGCCCGATGGCGGAAGGATCGAGCTGGCGCTCCGGGATGCGGGCGAGGCCGCCGAGATCTCGGTGCGGGACAACGGTCCCGGGATCGCCCAGGAACATTTGAAGCAGGTGTTCGAACTGTTCGCCCAGGTCGACGGGGACGACACGGCCCGGCCGCACGGGGGCATGGGGATCGGGTTGAGCCTCGTCCACCAGATGGTCACGGCGCACGATGGGGAGGTGAGCGCGTTCAGCACCGGCGAACCGGGGCAGGGTGCCGAGTTCGTCGTGCGCCTGCCCCTGCTCGAGCGATCCTGACCCGATGGCGGCCCGCCACCTGCGCGTCGCCACCTTCAACATCAACGGCATCCGCTCGCGGCTGCCATCGCTGCTGGCCTGGCTGGCGCGCGAGAAGCCCGACATCGCATGCCTGCAGGAACTCAAGGCGCGGCAGGAAGCCTTCCCCACGGACGAGCTCCGCGACGCCGGCTACCACGCGCTGTGGCGCGGGCAGGTCTCGTGGAACGGGGTCGCCATCCTCTCGCGCGGCAGCGAGCCGGTCCTGGCGCGCGACCGCCTGCCGGGCGATCCGGCCGACGCGCAGGCGCGCTACCTGGAGGCGGCCGTGCAGGGCATCATCGTCGCCTGCCTGTACCTGCCCAACGGCAACCCGCAGCCCGGGCCGAAGTTCGACTACAAGCTGCGCTGGTTCGACCGGCTGCTCCGCCACGCGAAGTCGCTGCAGGCCAGCCCGCATCCGGTGGTGCTGGCGGGCGACTTCAACGTGGTGCCGACGGACTTCGACATCTACGACCCGAAGTCCTGGCGCCGCGATGCGCTGCTGCAACCCGAATCGCGCGAACGGTACGAAAGGCTGCTGGACCAGGGCTGGGTGGACGCCCTGCGGCACCTGCACCCGCGCAAGCGCATCTACACGTTCTGGGACTACTTCCGGGACCACTGGCCGCGCAACGCCGGGCTGCGCATCGACCACCTGCTGCTCAATCCCGTGCTCGCGCCGAGGCTGGCGAAGGCCGGCGTGGACACCTGGGTGCGCGACCTGCCGAAGGCGAGCGACCACGCGCCGACCTGGATCCGGCTGAGGGCCGCGCATGGGTGACTGGATCGCCGCCGCGCTGGGCCGGTTGGGCGTCGTGGGCGTGTTCCTGCTCACGCTGCTGGAGACGGTGTTCCCGCCCATCCCGTCGGAATTCGTCATGCCGCTCGCGGGCTACCTCGCCTCGCGTGGCGAGATGGGGCTGTTCGCCGCGATCGCTGCGGGGACGCTGGGTTCGACGTGCGGCGCGCTCGTGCTGTATGCCGTCGGCCGCAAGGTCGGCGAGGCGCGGATGAAGGCGTTCGCGGACCGGCACGGGCGCTGGCTGACGCTGTCCCGGCACGACATCGAGCGCGCCTCGGACTGGTTTTCCCGCCACGGCGCGTGGGCGGTGTTCGGCTGCCGGCTGGTGCCCGGACTGCGGTCGCTGATCTCGTTGCCCGCGGGCATCCACGGCATGGGCTTGCCGCTGTTCCTGGCGTGCACGCTGCTGGGCAGCGCGGCCTGGACGGCGCTGCTGGTCGGCCTGGGCCACGTGCTGGGGTCGCGGTTCGAGCGGGTCGGCGATTTCATCGACCCAGTGGGGACCGGAGTGGTGGTCGCGATCGTGGCCTGGTACGCGTGGCGCATGGCCCGGCACCGCGGTGCCTGACGCTCAGGCGTCGATCCGCGCGCAGGTCCTCACGTCCACCTCCATTTCGCGCAGCACGGCCAGGGCGTTCCGGTGGCGCGTCGGCGTCATGGCCGCTGTCCCGTCGCTGGCCACGACCGTGTCGAGCC
>CAMLHR010000067.1 GCA_946479915.1 uncultured Lysobacter sp. | reverse complement strand
GGCATGGTGACGATGTGCATCGGCACCGGCATGGGGGCGGCGGGGGTCTTCGAGGCGGTCTAGCCCTCGCGCAGGTCCTTCCACGCGTCCAGCGCCTGCAGCCACCAGTAGCGCAGCTGCGCGCCGACGAAGCCCGCGGGCTTGAGCGCCGACACCAGCCCGTAGTCGCACAACTCGCGCCAGCGCGTGTCGCCTTCCGCGATCGCCGACGCGAGCAGCTCGCCGGCGAACGTCGTCGGCGCGACGCCGTGCCCGCCGAAGGCCTGGGCGAGCCACAGCCCGTCGTCGATCCGCCCCAGCTGCGGCATCTCGTGCCGTGCGTAGCTCATGAGCCCGGACCAGGCATGGTCGATGCGCACGCCTTCCAGTTGCGGGTAGACCTTCATCAGGTCGCGCCGGAGCAGTCGCGCCACCGCCGTCGGGTCGCGGTCCAAGATGGAGATGCGCCCGCCCCACAACAGGCGCGTGTCGGCCAGCGGCCGGTAGTAGTCGAACGCGAAGCGCGTGTCGTACACCGCCGCCCGCGTCGACATCACCTGGCCGAGCCGGTCGCCCAGCGGCTCGGTGGCCATCGCGTACGTCGCGATCGGCAGCACGCCGGCGTCGACGTCGTCGCGCAGGCCGGCCAGGTAACCGCCGCAGGCCAGGACCACCTGCCGCGCGCGTACGGTCCCGCCGGGGGTGTCCACGCGCCAGCCCGCGCCGTCGCGCGACAGGCCCGTCGCGGGCGTGCCTTCATGCACGCGCACGCCCAGCCCGGCCGCGGCGCGCGCGATGCCCTGCACGTATTTCAGCGGATGGAAGTGGAACGCGTCCGACTCGAACAGCGCGTCGGTGTAGCGGTCCGTGTGCAGCATCGTGCGCACCGCGTCGCGCGGGACCCACTGCCAGTCGACGCCGTAGTGCTCGGCAAGCAGGCGCTGGCGCGACCGCAGCACGGCGGGATCCTCGAACCAGTTGGCCCAGAGCACGCCGGCTTCGGTGCGTTCGCAGTCGATCCCATGGAGGTCGATGCGCGCGCGGATGCGTCCAACCGCGTCGGTGGTCCCCGCGTACAGCGCGCGTGCCCGCGCGGGGCCGAGGTCCTCGAGCAGCCTGTCCTCGCCGCGCGAGAACCCGCCAAACACGAAGCCGCCGTTGCGCCCGGACGCACCCTCGCCGACGCGGGACGCCTCCAGCAGCACGACGCCGTCGCCAAGGCCGCGTTCGCCCAGGCCCAGCGCGGTGTTGAGGCCGGCGAACCCGCCGCCGACCACGCAGGTGTCGCACTCGGCGTTCCCGCGCAGCGCCTCGTGCGCGGGGCCGGTCGCGGCGGTCGCGCGGTACCAGGTCACGCCAGGGTCGTGACCCCGAGCTCCAGCAGCGCCCGCTCCATCACGTCGCGCGCGGCGTCGCTGAGCGTCTCGTGGTCCAGCGCGTGGCGGATCGTGGCCTCGACCAGGCCGATGTGCGTGCCGCAGTCGAAGCGGGTGCCCTGGAAGCGGAATGCATCGACCGGTTCTTCGGCGAGCAGGCGGGCGATCGCGTCGGTGAGCTGGATCTCACCGCCCGCGCCGGGCGTCGTCGATTCCAGCAGCGCGAAGATGCGGGGGCTGAGCACGTAGCGGCCCACGACCGCGAGCGTGCTCGGCGCCTCCGCCGGCCTGGGCTTCTCGACCATCGAGGTGATGCGACCGGCGCGCCCGTCGAACGCGTCGGTGGCGACGATGCCGTAGCTGCCGGTCTGCTCGCGCGGCACGTCCTGCACCGCGATCACGCTGGACCCGGACGCCGCGGCGGCATCCGCCATCTGCCGCAGCGCGCCGGCGCCCTGCCGGTTCCAGATCAGGTCGTCCGGCAGGATCACCGCGAACGGCTCGTCGCCGACGACCGGCTTGGCGCAGAGCACCGCATGGCCGAGCCCGAGCGCCTCGGCCTGGGTCACGAACACCGCGCGCACGCCTTCCGGGAGCACGTTGCGGACGAGCGCCAGCTGCTCCTGCTTGCCGGCCCGCTCGAGCTTCTGTTCCAGCTCGTAGGCCTTGTCGAAGTAGTCGGCGACCGCGTGCTTGTAGCGGTTGGTGACGAACACCAGCGTGTCGCAACCTGCCTCGATGGCCTCGTCGACGGCGTACTGGATGAGGGGCCGGTCGATCACCGGCAGCATTTCCTTCGGGACGGTCTTGGTGGCGGGGAGGAAGCGGGTCCCGAGTCCCGCGACCGGGAAGACCGCCTTGCGGATCCGGGGATGTGCCATCAGGACTTCCGTGTGCGCCGCGACGGGAACGCGACGACGGTGGCCCCGCCGTCCTCGTCGCCCGCGGACATGGGTGCGAACTCCGGGACCGCCTGGCGCAGCAGGCTGGCCAGCGCCTCGGCGTCGTACCGCACGCTGGCCGCGCGCAGGTCCGCCATGGCGCTCGCGATCGACTCGGGCGACACCAGGCGCGGATCGGCCTGCAGGATCTGCGGATGCGCGGTCGGGCGGTACGACTCCTCGGCGTGGAACAGCGTCTCGTGCAGCTTCTCGCCCGCGCGCAGCCCGGTGTAGGTGATCGCGATGTCGCGCCCCGGCTGCTTGCCGACCAGCCGGATCATCTGCTCGGCCAGCAGGCGGATCGGCACGGGCTCGCCCATGTCGAGCGTGTAGATCGCCTCGTGCGACCCGATGGCCGACGCCTGGAGGATCAGCTGGCAGGCCTCGTGGATGGTCATGAAGTAGCGCGTGACCTCGGGGTCCGTGACCGTCACGGGCCCGCCGGCGCGGATCTGTTCCCGGAACAGCGGCACGACGCTGCCCGCGGAATCCAGGACGTTGCCGAACCGCACCGTCACGAAGCGGGTCGAGCGGCGGTCGGCGAGCGACTGGCACACCATCTCCGCGAGCCGCTTCGTCGCACCCAGCACATTGACCGGGTCGACCGCCTTGTCGGTCGAGATCAGGACGAAGGTGCCGACGGACGCCTCGCGGCAGGCGCGCGCCACCGTCTCCGTGGCGAGCACGTTGTTGCGGACCGCCTCGCGCAGCTGCGATTCCAGCAAGGGCACCTGCTTGTACGCAGCGGCATGGAAGACGGCCTCGGGGACGGCCGTCCGCAGTGCGTGCGCGATCACCGCGGGATCGCCGCAGTCGCCGAGGATCGTGACGTATTCGATGTCCGGGAAGTCGCGCCGCAGTTCGGCGGTGGCGGTGGTCAGGGACAGCTCGTCCACTTCGAGCAACGCGATGCGTCGGGCACCATGCCGGGCGCACTGCCGGCACAGTTCCGCGCCGATCGAGCCGCCCGCGCCGGTGACGAGCACGGACCGTCCGCCCAGCCATTCGCGGATCGCCTTCCAGTCCGGGAGCACGGGCTTGCGCCCGAGGAGGTCCTCGATGGCGACCTTCTTCAGCTCGCCGGGGAGCGAGCGCCCCTCGAGGACGTCGCGCAGGCGGGGCACCATCCGGAACGGGACGCCGCTGCGTTCGCAGGCCTCCACGACCCGCTGCAGTTCGGTGGCGTCCGCGGACGGCATCGCGATGACCAGCAGGCGGGCCGCCGTCTCCCGCGCGATGTCGGCGACGTCCGCGACCTTGCCCAGGACGGGAATGCCCTGCACCTTCGTGCCGCGCAGCCGCATGGCGTCGTCGAGGACGCCGACCGGGTGGTACGCGCCCACGCGGCGCATGTCGCGCACCAGCGCCTCGCCTGCCTGCCCCGCGCCGACGATCAGCACGCGCACGGCGGTGCCGACGTCGAACTTGCGTTGCGCGTCCTTCCACGCGCGGTACAGCAGGCGCGGCGTGCCGAGCAGCCCCACCAGCACGAACGGATAGAGCATCAGCACGACCCGCATGTCGGGCCGCAGCGCATTCGACAGGAACAGCCCGAGGACGATCGCGACCCAGCCGATCGCGCAGGCCTTCGCGATGTTCCAGAGGTCCGGGACGCTCGCGAAGCGCCACAGGCCCCGGTACAGGCCGGCCTGCCAGAACACGACGCCCTGCGCGAGCAGGACGATCATGGTCTCGAACGTCCACAGCGGAAGTTCCGGCGGGTGGCTCGTCATCGCGTGCCGGAACTGGTGCAGCCCCTGCCAGCACAGCCACACCATGCCGAGATCGTGGGTCACCACCGCCCAGCGCGGCATCCCGCTCGTCCAACGATCGCGCCAGGCACTCATTCCCTGCTCTCCATTGCCGATTCCGCAGCACGGATGCGCTGGCGCCGCGACAGCCCCCAACCTGCCGCACCGACCACGTACACCAGTCCTAACAGAATGATAAGGGAAGTGAAGGCCGCGTCACGAAACACCCACGCCAGCGCGACGGTCGCGACGGCCCAGGTCGTGAATGCGAGCGTGACCTTCACGTGTCCGTGACGTCGAGCCGCGACCTGGAACGCGTGCGTCACGTGCGGTTCCCACCAGCGCTCGCGGGACAGCAGGCGTCGCAGCAGCGTCAGCCCCGTGTCCAGCAGGAAGGCGGACAAGGGCAGCAGGACCAGCAGCAGTGCATGGCCGCCGCCGGCCGCAGTGGCCATGGCCACGAGCGCACCGATGGCGAAGCCGATCGCCCCGCTGCCGACGTCGCCCAGGAACAGCCGCGCGTGCGGGAAGTTCCAGGGCAGGAAACCCAGCGCGGACGCGGCGAGCGCGGTGCCGAGCGCCCAGCCCGGGAAGCCGGCGAGCGCGGCCGGGACCATCGCCACGAGGATCGCCTGGGTCGCGGCGAGGCCGTCGATGCCATCCATGAAGTTCCAGGCGTTGACGAGCACCAACGGCGCGACGAACGCCACGGCGGCCACGAGCGGATCCCCCGCCTGCCACCATGCAGCGAGCGCGAACACGGCCGCCGCGACGGCGTGCACGACCAGCCGGAGCGCTGCCGCGAGCGGACGATGGTCGTCCGCCCAGCCGACGAGCGCGACGAGCGCGAGACCGCAACCGAAGCCGCCGAACAGCGGCGCCTGCCCCGGCAGCCGCCAGGCGAGCACCGCGGCCGCGACCAGCAGCGACACCGCGATCGCGGCACCGCCGCCGCGCGGCGTCGGGACGACGTGGCTGCGACGCACGCCGGGCTGGTCGAGCAACGCGCGCCGGAGGGCGTAGCGCCGCGCCACGCCGGCGCCGAGGAAGCCGAGCAGCCAGTGGAAAACCGCCCAGCAGGCGACCAGCACGTCAGACCACGGCGTAGTTGAGCAGCGGCTTCACCGAGCCCCATTCCTTGCAGCTCGGGCATTGCCAGTGGTGCGCGCGCGCGCCGAACCCGCAGCGCGTGCAGCGGTAGCTCGGGTTGCGCACGAGCAGCTGGTCGGTGATGTGCCCGAGGTCCTGCAGGGTCGCCACCGGATCGGCGCCCTCGGCCAGGCTCAGGTCGATGAGCGCCGCCTCGCCGCGGACCGACGGGCGATCCTTCAGTTGCTGCGCGAGCCAGGCACGCGCCTCGGCGACGCCTTCCGCCGCCTCGATCATCCGTGCCAGCGCCAGCACGGGCGCGATGCCGCGGTAGTGCTCGGTCATCTCCGCCAGGAACTTGCGCGCCCCGGAGGCGTCGCCCGTGCGCGAATAGCAGGCCAGCAGCGACGGCAGCAGTTCCGGCAGGTAATCCGGATCGTGCCGCGCCACGCGCTCGAACGCGCGGATGGCGGCGACGTCGTTGCCCGCGTCCACCTCGATCCGGCCTTCCAGCAACCCGGCACGCACTGAGTTCGCGTCGGCCTCGTAGGCGCGCCGCACCGCTTCGCGCGCCGCGGCGACGTCGCCGTTCGCGCGATGCCGGTCGGCCAGTTCGCATTCGAACTGCGCGACCAGCTTCCCCATCGGCTCGCCCGTGGCCGCCTCGTAGCGGGTTGCGTTCTCGATGGCCTTCGGCCAGTCGCGCTCGGCCTGGTAGATGCCGATCAGGTGGCGCAGCGCGTGCGGCGTGAGCTCCAGCCGCACCAGGTCGCTGAACACCGTCTCGGCCCGGTCGAGCAATCCCGAACGCATGTAGTCCTCGCCCAGCGCGAGCATCGCCTGCACCTTCTGCTGGTCGCTCAGCCCGGGGCGCTGGACCAGTGCCTGGTGCAGCCGGATCGCTCGGTCCACCTCGCCGCGGCGCCGGAACAGGTGGCCCAGCGCGACCTGCGTCTCGAAGGTGTCCTTGTCCAGCTCGGCGATCCGCAGGAACACCTCGATCGCCTTGTCGGGCTGTTCGTTCAGCAGGTAGTTCAGGCCGCGGAAGTAGGTCGTGGACAGCCGGCTGACCTGATTGTCGCTGTGGCGCTCGCCGCCGCGGCGCCCGATCACCCAGCCGCTCACCGCCGCGATGGGCAGCAGCAGGAAGAACCAGAACCACTCGCTGACGAACGCCGTCACCGCGCCACGCGACGGCGGGAGGGCCACAGCACGCTGGCCGCCAGCGCCAGTCCGCCGACGATGGCGCCGACGATCAGCGCCACGATGACCACCACGCCGAGCGTGGTGGGCCATTGCACGAAGCCGAGGTCCAGCCGCACGGGCTGGGTGTTCAGCGCGCCGAGGGCCAGGCCCGCGGCGAGGCAGGCCAGGGCGACGAGCAGGCGGATCAGGCGCATGCGCGTGCGCGGCTCAGGAGGCCGCGTCCACCGGCACTGCGTCGGCCACGCGTTCGCGCAGCTCCTTGCCGGGCTTGAAATGCGGGACGTGCTTGCCAGGCAGCGCGACGGCGTCGCCGGTCTTCGGATTGCGGCCGGTCCGCGGCGGCCGGTAATGCAGGGAGAAGCTGCCGAACCCGCGGATCTCGATCCGCTCCCCGTTCGCGAGCGCCCCGCCCATCATCTCGAGCAACGCCTTGACCGACAGGTCGACGTCGTCGGACTTGAGGTGCTGCTGGCGCTGGGTCAGCGTCTCGATCAGTTCGGACTTGGTCATGCCAGTGCCTGCGTCCCCTGGAAGAAAGGTGGCGGCCCGG
>CAMLHR010000066.1 GCA_946479915.1 uncultured Lysobacter sp. | reverse complement strand
CCGTCGTCCATCACCGCCTCGATGGTGTCGGCGATGGCGCGCGGCTGCTCGTGGATCTCCTTCTGCATGAAGTGCCGATACGGGCCCAGCTCGAGCGCCGCCAGCGACACCTCGGAGTGGTGCACCTCGCGCTCGGCGCGGCGGCCCTCGGCATCGAACACCTGCACGGCGTCGCGGGTCAGTTCGGCGACGTCGCCCTCTTCCAGGAAGATCACGCGCCGGGTCGCGCCGACGATCGCGGACACGTCGGAGGCGATGAAGTTCTCGCCGTCGCCAAGGCCTAGCAGCAGCGGGCAGCCCATGCGCGCGGCGACCATGCGCCCCGGGTCGCGCCGGTCGATCACCGCGATGGCGTAGGCGCCGTCGAGTTCGCGCACCGCCTTCTGCACCGCCTCGCGCAGGTCCATGCCCGACGCGACGTGGTGGTGGATCAGGTGCGCGATGACCTCGGTGTCGGTCTGCGAATCGAAGGTGTAGCCCGCGGCGGCCAGGCGCTCGCGCTGCGCCTCGTGGTTCTCGATGATCCCGTTGTGGACCAGCGCCAGGGTGTCGCAGCTGATGTGCGGGTGCGCGTTGGCCTCGGTGACGCCGCCGTGCGTCGCCCAGCGGGTGTGGCCGATGCCGACCTCGGCGGAGAACGCCTCGGACTGCGCGGCGGCTTCCATCTCGGCCACCCGGCCGGTGCGACGGACGCGCCGGACGTCGTCGCCGCGCAGGACGGCGATGCCGGCCGAGTCGTAGCCCCGGTATTCCAGGCGCTTGAGCCCCTCGATCAGGACGGGGACCACGTCACGGCTGGCGATGGCGCCGACGATTCCACACATGGATTGCGATTCCTCCGGTAAGCGCGACAGTTTAGCGGGGGGCGGTGTGTCCGGGCGGACACGCCGGTGTCCGCGGACACCGGGCCGCCCCACGGACGCCTTGCACATCAGTCACTTGCGCGACGCCCGGCGGTTGGCACGCATCCTGCATGGAGAAGGGCGAAGACGGCGAACCCCGCACCGTCCGGACACCCGACCGACCGCATGAACATCCGTGACACCTCCGCCCAGGACCGCCCCGTCGCCAGCCGCCTGCCGCAGCAGCGGCGCAACCGCCTGCTCGCCGGCGGTGCCATCGCCGCCGGGCTGCTGCTCGCCATCGCCTGGCTCGTGACCAGCTGGGCCGGCGGCAGCCGGTCCTTCGACGCCGAGCGCGTCCGCATCGCCCAGGTCGTCCGCGGCGACCTCGTCCGCGACATCACGGCCGAGGGCCGGGTGATCGCCGCCAACAGCCCGACCCTGTATGCAGTCGCCGGCGGCACCGTGGACCTGGCCGTGGTGGCCGGCGATGCCGTGGCCAAGGGCGACGTGCTGGCGACCATCGACAGCCCCGAGCTGCGCAGCCGCCTGGCGCAGGAGGAAGCCACGCTCGCAAGCCTGGAGGCCGACGCCGGCCGGGCGGCGCTGGACGCGCAGATCGCGCGGTCGGCCGCCCGCCAGGTGCTCGACCAGGCCGAGATCGACCGCCAGGCCGCGCTGCGCGACCTGGAGCGCAACCGCCGCGCGTTCGCGGGCGGCGCCATCGCACAGGTGGACGTGGCGCGCGCCGAGGACGCCCTGAAGGGCGCCGAGCTGGGCGTCGAACACGCCAGGCGCGCCTACGAGCTGCAGGGCCAGGGCGCCGGGCTGGAGTCGCGCAACCGCCAGCTGCTGGCCGACCGCCAGCGCGCGGTGGTCGCCGAACTGCAGCGCCAGGTGGACGCGCTGACCATCCGCTCCCCGTTCGACGGCCAGGTCGGCCAGGTGCTGGTGGACCAGCGCGCGAACGTCGCCGCCAACGCGCCGGTGCTGGGCGTGGTGGACCTGGGCGAGTTCGAGGTCGAGACCCGCGTGCCGGAAAGCTTCGCGCGCGACCTGGCGATCGGCATGCCCGCGCAGCTCAGCGGTGGCGGCAACGACTACCCCGCCGAGGTCTCGGCCGTGTCGCCGGAAGTCGTGAACGGCGAGGTCACCGCGCGCCTGCGCTTCACCGGCGACGCCCCGGCGGGCCTGCGCCAGAACCAGCGCCTGCGCGTGCGCGTCCTGCTCGACACCCGCGAGGACGTGCTCATGGTCGAGCGTGGCCCGTTCCTGGAACAGGGCGGTGGCCGCACCGCCTACGTCATGGACGGCGACACCGCCGTGCGCACGCCGGTGCAGCTCGGCGCCTCCAGCCTGTCCGCCGTCGAGATCGTCGAGGGCGCGGAGGAAGGCGACCGCATCGTCGTCTCCGGCAGCGACCAGTTCGACAACGCAGAACGCGTCTCCATCAACTAGAGGACCACCCCATGCTCGACATGCAAGCCGTCACCAAGGTCTACCGCACCGAACTGGTGGAGACGCACGCCCTGCGTTCCCTCGACCTGCACGTGAGCGAGGGCGAGTTCGTCGCCGTCACCGGCCCGTCCGGCTCGGGCAAGACGACCTTCCTCAACATCGCCGGCCTGCTGGAGACGTTCACCGGGGGCACGTACAGGCTCGACGGCGAGGACGTACGCGGCCTGTCGGACGACGCGCGCAGCCGCCTGCGCAACCAGAAGATCGGCTTCATCTTCCAGAGCTTCAACCTCATCCCGGACCTGAACCTGTTCGACAACGTGGACGTGCCACTGCGCTATCGCGGCATGACCGCCGCCGAGCGCAAGCTGCGCATCGAGGACGCCCTGTCGCAGGTCGGCCTGGGCTCGCGGATGAAGCACTACCCGGCCGAACTCTCGGGCGGCCAGCAGCAGCGCGCCGCGATCGCCCGCGCGCTGGCGGGCACCCCGCGCCTGCTGCTCGCCGACGAGCCGACCGGCAACCTCGACTCGCAGATGGCCCGCGGCGTGATGGAGCTGATGGAGGAGATCAACGCCGCCGGCACCACCATCGTGATGGTCACCCACGACCCGGAGCTCGCCGCCCGCGCGCAGCGCAACGTGCACATCGTGGACGGCATGGCCACGGACCTCGCCGCGGAGCCGTCCCTCGTCCGCACCCCCGCCGACGCGCGGGGCTGAGGAGGCCGCCATGTTCGCCTACTACCTCGACCTCGCGTTCCGCAGTTTCCGCCGCAACAAGGCGCTGACCGCGCTGATGGTCATCGGCATCGCGCTGGGGATCGGCGCGGCGATGACCACGCTGACGGTGTTCCACGTGCTGTCCGGCGACCCGATCCCGGGCCGCAGCCACACGCTGTTCTACCCGCAGCTCGACCCGCGCAGCATGGACGGCTACACCCCGGGCGACGACCCCGAGGAGCAGATGACCCGCCGCGACGCGGAAAACCTGCTGCGCGACGCCAGGGGCGACCGCCAGGCGGTGATGACCGGCGGCAGCCTGACGGTTGCGCCGACGCAGGCCGGCCTGTCCAGGTTCCTGGTCGACGGGCGCTACACCTCCGCGGACTTCTTCGCCATGTTCGAGACGCCGTTCCTGTACGGCGGCGGCTGGGACAAGGGCGCGGACGACCGCCGCGAACGCGTGGCCGTGATCTCGTCGGAACTCAACGAGCGCCTGTTCGGCGAGGTCGACAGCGTGGGCCGCGTCGCCCGCCTGGCCGGCACCGACTTCCGCATCGTGGGCGTGCTCGACGACTGGCGCCCGACGCCGCGCTTCTACGACATGAACATGGACCGGTTCGGCGACGTGGAGCAGGTCTTCGTGCCGTTCTCCACCGCGATCGACCTGCGCCTCGCCCGCAACGGCAGCATGAACTGCTGGGACGGCGGCGACGACGCCGTCGATGACGAGGAGGGCGAGATCGGCCTGAACGCGCCGTGCAGCTGGCTGCAGTACTGGGTCGAGCTGCGCACGCCGGAGCAGGTGGAGGACTACCGCCAGTACCTGGTGAACTATTCCGACGCGCAGCGCGAGGCGGGCCGGTTCGAACGGCCGACCAACGTGCGCCTGCACGACGTCATGGACTGGCTGGAATACAACAACGTGGTGCCCAGCGACGTGCGCCTGCAGGTGTGGCTGGCGTTCGGCTTCCTGGCCGTGTGCCTGCTCAACACCGTGGGCCTGCTGCTGGCCAAGTTCCTGCGCCGCAGCAGCGAGATCGGCGTGCGCCGCGCGCTCGGCGCGGCGCGGCGCGACGGCACGCTGCAGGGCCGGGTTGGAGCCCGCGCCAACGGCCGGGGCGGCGGCGGCGCCGGGCGGGGCCGGGCAATGCTGGGGCTGTGGGCCGTGCGCCAGCAGCCGTCGAGCTACGCCGAGCTCGCACAGATCGACCCCGCGATGCTGCTGCTCACCATCGTCCTCGCGATCGTCTCGAGCGTGCTCGCCGGCCTGCTGCCGGCCTGGCGCGCCTGCGAGGTCACGCCCGCCATCCAGCTCAAGAGCCAGTGAGGAGCACCGCCATGGAACTCCGCCCCATCCTCTCCGCCCTGCGCCGCCACAAGACCGCGGCCGCGGTGATCGTCCTGGAGATCGCGCTGAGCTGCGCGATCGTCTGCAACGCCCTGTTCCTCATCGGCGGCCGCCTGGAGCGCATGGAGCGCGTCAGCGGCATGGCCGAGGACCAGATCGTGCGCGTGCAGGTGATCGGTGCCACCGAAGACGATACCGACATGGCCCTGACCGCGACCGACCTGGCCGCGATCCGGGCCCTGCCGGGCGTCATCGCCGCCGAGTCGGTCAACCAGGTGCCGTACTGGAACTCGTCCTGGAACAGCTCGGTCAACCTCGAGGAGGACCAGTCGTTCCAGACGCTCAACGCCACCACGTACCTGGCCGGCGACCAGCTGTTCGAGACCCTGGGGCTGACCCTGGTGGCCGGCCGCGACTTCAACGCGGACGAGTTCATCGAGTGGGACGCCTTCAGTGCGCCGAACAGCGAGGTGGGCATCCCGGCGGCGCTCATCACCACGTCCATGGTCGAGACGATGTGGCCGGGCGAAACGCCGGCGGAGGTCGTCGGCCGGCAGTTCTACAGCTGGGGCCCGACCCCGATCCGCGTGGTCGGCGTCGTGGACCGCATGATCCGCCCGAACGACATCGGCGGGCCGCTCGAATACCAGTACGCGATGCTGCTGCCGATCAACGTCGCCTACTCGCTCGGCGGCAACTACCTGATCCGCGTGGACGATCCGTCCCGCCGCACCGAGACGCTGCAGGCGGCGATGGAGATCGTGCGCCGCAACGGCCCCAGCCGCGTGCTGCTGGAGGACAACTCGATGACGCTGGAGCAGATGCGGCTGGACTACTACCGGCAGGACCGCTCGATGGCATGGCTGCTGGTGGCGGTGATCATCGCGCTCCTGGTCGTCACCGCGCTCGGCATCGTCGGCCTCGCGAGCTTCTGGGTCGCGCAGCGCACCAAGCAGATCGGCGTGCGGCGCGCCCTGGGCGCCACCAAGGGCCAGATCCTGCGCTACTTCCAGACCGAGAACTTCCTGCTGGCCACCATCGGCATCGTGGTCGGGATGATGCTGGCCTACGGCATCAACCAGCTGCTGATGGAGCGCTACGAGCTGGCGCGGTTGCCGCTGGTCTACCTGCCGGTGGGCGCCATCGCGCTCTGGCTGCTCGGACAGGTCGCGGTCTTCGGTCCGGCACGGCGCGCGGCCGCCGTCCCCCCCGCGGTGGCGACGCGGTCGGTCTGAGGGCGTACGCTTTTGGCCCATGCCTACCGTCCTCGTGATCGACGACAACCCGGCGGTCGCGACCGCGCTGGAGACGCTGTTCTCGCTGCATGACATCGACACGCGGTCGGCCCGTTCCCCCGAGGACGGGCTGGCCGCCCTCGATGCGGCTGCCGTGGACGGTGATGCGATCGACCTGGTCGTGCAGGACATGAACTTCCGCGCGGACACCACGTCCGGCGAGGAAGGCGTCGAACTGTTCGGGCGCATCCGCGAGGCGCACCCGGACCTGCCGGTGATCCTGCTCACGGCCTGGACGCACCTGGAGTCGGCCGTGGACCTGGTCCGGGCCGGCGCCGCCGACTACCTCGCCAAGCCGTGGGACGACCGCAAGCTGCTGGCGGCGGTGAACAACCTGCTGGAGCTGGCCGAGACCCGGCGCGAGCTCGACCGGCACGTGCGCGACGCGCGGCGCCGGCGCGCGGCGCTGGAAGGCCACGACCTGCGCGGCCTGGTGTGGGCGGACCCGGCGACGGAACGGTTGCTGGGGCTGGCGCTGCAGGTCGCGCGCTCGGAGCTGCCGGTTTTGCTCACCGGCGCCAACGGCACCGGCAAGGAGAAGTTCGCGGAGATCGTGCATGCGAACTCCGCGGTGCGCGACGGCCCGTTCGTCGCGCTGAACTGCGGCGCGCTGCCGGGCGACCTGGTCGAGGCCGAACTGTTCGGCGCCGAGGCGGGCGCGTACACCGGCGCGACGAAGGCGCGCGAGGGCAAGTTCGAGGCGGCCGACGGCGGCACGCTGTTCCTGGACGAGATCGGCACGCTGCCGCCCGCCGGCCAGGTGAAACTGCTGCGCGTGCTGGAGACCGGGCGGTTCCAGCGCCTGGGCGCGAACCGCGAGCGCACGGTCAAGGTACGCGTGGTCAGCGCGACCAACGCGGACCTCGCCGCGATGATCCGCGCGGGCCAGTTCCGCGAGGACCTGTACTACCGCCTCAACGCGATCGAACTGGCGCTGCCGCCGCTCGCGGACCGGCCTGGCGACATCCTGCCGCTGGCGCGCCACTTCCTGCCGCGCGGGCGCTCGCTGTCGCAGGACGCCGAGCGCGCGCTGCTGGCGCATGGCTGGCCGGGCAACGTGCGCGAGCTGCGCAACGTGCTGCAGCGCGCGGCGCTGCTGGCGACGCACGAGCGGATCGAGGCCGGCGACCTGGGCCTGCCGGCCGCCGAACCCCGCCCGCCGGGCGCGGGCGGCGGGCGCGCGGACGACGCGGCCGGCCCGGGACGCGCGGAGATCGAGGCCGCGCTCGAACGCCACGACGGCGTGCTGGCGCAGGCGGCCAACGACCTGGGGCTCTC
>CAMLHR010000065.1 GCA_946479915.1 uncultured Lysobacter sp. | reverse complement strand
GATGTTCTTGGCCAGGTAGTCCTGGATCGAATTGATCTTGTGGTCGATGTAGTGCTTCTTGCCCTTGATGTCGCGGGTGAAGCCGCGCACGCGGTAGTCCATCACCACGATGTCGGACTCCAGCGTCTCGATCAGGTAGTTCAGGGCCTTCAGCGGCGAGATCACGCCGCAGGTGGCCACGTCGATGTCGGCGCGGAAGGTCGCGATGCCGTTGTCCGGGTGGGTCTCCGGATAGGTGTGGACGGTGATGTGCGACTTGTCCAGGTGCGCGACCACGGCGTCGGAGATCACGCCCTTGGCGTGCGACTTGTCGATCACCGGCTCCTCGGAGATCAGGATCGTCACCGACGCGCCCTGCGGGTCGTAGTCCTGGCGGGCGATGTTGAGGATGTTGGCGCCGATGATGTCGGCCACGTCCGTGAGGATCTGGGTGAGCCGGTCGGCGTTGTACTCCTCGTCGATGTACTCGATGTAGCGCTGGCGCTCGTCCTTGGAGACGGCGTAGCAGACGTCGTAGATGTTGAACGACAGCGCCTTGGTCAGGTTGTTGAAACCCTGGAGCTTCAGTCGCGGCAGGGGCTTGACCACGGCGGGCCTCCGGGTGGGGGGTTCGACAAGGGGCGCGATTATGGGGCATCGGGCGTCCATTTGCCGCGTAAAGCGCTTGTGCCTAAAGTGGGGCATTCGCCAGGACGATGCCCGCATGCAACCGACCGTCGCCGCGCACCTGCCGGCCCTGCGCCGCAGCTTCAGTCCGCTCGCCCCGGACGCCGCCGTCATCGAGCGCTTCCTCGCGCACTGCCACCGGCGCCGCTACCCCACCCGCACGGACGTGTTCCGGCCGGGCGACCCGGCGGGCACGCTGTACTACATCATCAGCGGCTCGACGAGCATCATTACCGAGGAGGACGACGGCCGCGAGCTGGTCCTGGGCTACCTCGGCGCCGGCGAGTTCGTCGGCGAGATGGGCCTCTTCATCGAGACCGAGCGGCGCGAGGTCGCGCTGCGCACCCGCATGCCGTGCGAGCTGGCCGAGATCGGCTACGAGCGGCTGTACCAGCTGCTGACCGGGTCGCTGGTCAACGACGCCCCCAAGCTGATGTGGTCGATCGGCTCGCAGCTCTCGCGCCGCCTGCTCGACACCAGCCGCAAGGCCGGCCGCCTGGCCTTCCTGGACGTGACCGACCGCATCCTGCGCACCCTGCACGACCTGGCGCGCGAGCCGGAGGCGATGAGCCACCCGGACGGCACCCAGCTGCGCGTGTCGCGCCAGGAGCTCTCGCGCCTGGTCGGCTGTTCGCGGGAGATGGCCGGCCGCGTCCTCAAGAAGCTGCAGGCCGACGGCGTGCTGCACGCCCGCGGCAAGACCGTCGTCCTCTTCGGCACCCGCTAGGTGGCACAGCGCGCCGCACTGTCCGGCGCGCTCCCCGGCCGCGGCGGCTGGGTCCGCCAGGCCGGCGCCGGCGACGCGGCCGATGTCGCCACCCTGCTCGACGCCCTCGGCTATCCCTGCACCCGCGACGAGGCCGCGGACCGCATCGCGCTGGTCCAGGCCGATCGCCGGCAGGTGCTGCTGCTGGCCGAGGACGACGGCCGCGTGCAGGGCCTGGTGGCGATGGAAACCCTGTACTCGATCGCCCACGGCTCCGAGCTGGCGCGGATCACCGCCCTGGTCGTGGCCCCGGGCCAGGAGGGGCGCGGCGTCGGCCGGCTGCTGCTGCGCGAGGTCGAGCAGCGGTGCCGGCAGACCGGCATCGCGCGGATCGAGGTCACCAGCAACGCGCGCCGCAGCGGCGCGCATGCCTTCTACCGGCGCTGCGGCTACGCGGACGGTTCGCTGCGGTTCGTGAAGCTGCTCGGCGACTGACCCGCCCGGCCCGGGCAGCCCCAGTTGAGGATCGGCGTCCCCGGCGGCAGCACCTCGCCGAACATCGCCACGCGCGAGGCCTTCGGATTGACCACCACGGGCCGCGCGGCGGCCTGCAGCAGCGGCAGGTCCGCCGACGAGTCGGAATAGGCCACCGCGATCGGCGCGGTGAAGCCCGCCTCGCGCAACATGGTGAGCTTCATCTCGTGGTGGCAGTGGCGCGTGGCGACGACGCCGCCGAAGCGCGGCCCCACCTCGGTGCCCACCACCGGCACGTCCTCGTGCGCGACGAACGCCAGGATCGCGCGGGCGAGTTCCGGCGGCGCGCCGGTCGCGATCACGACCTGGTCACCCGCCTCGCGGTGCGCGTGCAGCACGTCGAGCGCGACCGGCAACAGCCGCGCGCGCAACCGCGGGGCGTGGCCGGCGACGTAGGCGTCGATCAGCGCGTCCAGGTCGCGCCGGCGGTGGAACCCCACGGTGCCCACCCAGACGAACGCGCCGATGCCACGCCGCCGCGTGGGCAGCCACGCGATCATCGGCAGCGCCACCGGCGCGATCGCGAGGGCGAGCAGCCGCCGCCACCAGCTGCGCAGCGCCAGCCAGCGGAACAGGTGGCCGCCCGAATCGCCGTCGTACAGCGTGTGGTCGAAGTCGAAGACGACCAGCGGCCCGTCCTGCGCCGTCGCCGCGTCGGTGCCCGCGGTGCTCATGCGAACAGCGCCTGCAGGGCCGCGCCGGGATCCGGCGCGCGCATCAACGCCTCGCCGACGAGGAAGGCCTGCAGCCCGGCCCCGCGCAGGCGGGCGACGTCTTCCCGCGTGCGGATGCCGCTCTCCGCGACCAGCAGCCGGTCCGGCGGCACGCGTCCGCGCAGCGCCAGCGTCGTGTCGAGCGACACGTCGAAGGTGCGCAGGTCGCGGTTGTTGATGCCGGTCAGCGGCTGGCGGCCACCGACCGCCGGAAGGCGCAGCGCGCGCGCCAGTTCGGCCGCGTCGTGCGACTCGACCAGCACGTCCATGCCGAGCCGGAGCGCCAGCGCCGACAGCGAGGCCAGCGCGGCGTCGTCCAGCGCGGCGACGATCAGCAGGACGCAATCGGCGCCGAGCACGCGCGATTCGTGCACCTGCCAGGGGTCCACGATGAAGTCCTTGCGCAGCACGGGCAACGCGCAGGCCGCGCGCGCGGCGGCCAGGTCCGCGTCCCGCCCCTGGAAGGCCGCATCGGTGAGCACCGACAGGCACGACGCGCCGGCACGCGCGTAGGCCCGGGCGATCGCCGCGGGGTCGTACTCGGCGCGGATCACGCCCTGCGAGGGGCTCGCGCGCTTGGATTCGGCGATGACCGCGGCGCGCCCGGCCGCGGCGGCGTCCGCCAGCGCGCCCGCGAACGGGCGTGCGGGCGGCATCGCGCGCACGCGCGCCTCGAGGTCCGCGAGCGGCAGCTCCGCGCGGCGTTCCGCCACCTCCGCCCGTTTCCGGTCGAGGATGCGCTGCAGGACGTCGGGCATGGTCATCGACGCGATGTTATGCGGTCGCGGCGACGCCCGCCTGCGTCTCGGCGACGAAGGCATCGAGCCGGGCGCGCGCCGCGCCGGACGCGATGGCGTCGCGCGCGAGCCGGATGCCGGAGGCGATGTCGTCGGCCACCCCGGCGACGTACAGCGCCGCGCCGGCGTTGAGCGCCACGATCTCGCGCGGCAGCCCCTCGCGGCCGGACAGCGCCTCGAGCACCATCGCGGACGATTGCGCGGCGTCCTCCACCCGCAGGTTGCGGCTGGCGGCCATGGCGATCCCGAAATCCTCCGGGTGCACTTCGTATTCGCGCACCCGGCCGTCCCGCAGCTCGCCCACGAGCGTGGCCGCGCCGAGCGAGAGCTCGTCCATGCCGTCGCGCCCCCACACGACCAGCGCGCGCTCGGCGCCCAGTTCGCGCAGCACCCGCACCTGGATGCCGACCAGGTCCGGGTGGAACACGCCCATCAGGATGGACGGCGCGCCCGCGGGATTGGTCAGCGGCCCCAGGATGTTGAACAGCGTGCGCACGCCCATCTCCGCGCGCACCGGCGCCACCGCCTTCATCGCGGGGTGGTGGACCGGCGCGAACATGAAGCCCACGCCGGTCCGGGCGATGCAGCGCGCGACCGCGGCGGGTTCCAGGCCGACCCGCGCGCCCAGCGCCTCGAGCACGTCCGCGCTGCCGCTCTTCGACGACACGCTCCGGTTGCCGTGCTTGGCGACGCGCGCGCCCGCGGCTGCGGCCACGAACATGCTCGCCGTCGAGATGTTGAACGTGTGCGCGCCGTCGCCGCCGGTGCCGACGATGTCCACCAGGTGCGTGCGGTCGGCCACGTCCACGGGCCGCGCCAGCTCGCGCATGACCTGCGCCGCGCCCGCGATCTCGCCGACGGTCTCCTTCTTGACGCGCAAGCCGGCGAGGATGGCCGCGGTCATCGCGGGCGACACCTCGCCGCGCATGACCTGGCGCATCAGGTCCACCATCTCGTCGCGGAAGATCTCGCGGTGCTCGATCGCGCGCTGCAGCGCGTCCTTCGGCGTGATCGGCATGGTCATCGCTCCCGCGCATCCAGGTGCAGGAAGTTCTTGAGCAGCGCGTGGCCGTGCTCGCTGAGGATGGACTCCGGATGGAACTGCACGCCCTCCACCGGATGTTCGCGGTGCCGCAGGCCCATCACCTCGTCGAAGGCGCCGTCGGGCGCCTCCGTCCAGGCCGTCACCTCCAGGCAGTCCGGCACCGAGTCGCGCGCCACCACCAGCGAGTGGTAGCGCGTCGCCTCGTAGCCGTCGGGCAGCCCCGCGAAGACGCCCTGCCCCCGGTGCCGGATGCGCGAGGTCTTGCCGTGCATGATCGCCTTCGCGCGCACGACCTCGCCGCCGTGCGCCTGGCCGATCGCCTGGTGCCCCAGGCACACGCCCAGCAGCGGGATCCGCGGCCCCAGCTCGCGCACGACGCCGAGCGACACGCCCGCCTCGTTCGGCGTGCACGGCCCGGGCGAGATCACGATGCGGTCCGGCGCCATCCGCGCGATGTCCGCGACGGACACCGCGTCGTTGCGCACCACGACGACTTCCTCCCCCAGCGCCTGCAGGTACTGCACGAGGTTGAAGGTGAAACTGTCGTAGTTGTCGATCATCAGCAGCATGGATCAGTCCGCGATCAGGAACACGGCGTAGATCCTGTCGTCCAGGGTGACGGTGCCCGCCTGGAACGACGCCAGGTCGCCGGGCTCGATCCGGGACCCGGTGACCTGGATGCGGTCGAGGGACGACGTCTCCTCCTCCCAGCGGTACGTGACCGGCCAGTCGCCTTCCTGGATGCCGTAATCGAAGTCCGGGGGCACGTCGGAGACGCTGTAGAGCCCGGCCAGCCGCACGCCGTACGACGCGGCGATGACTTCCGCCTTCGCCCGGGTATCGGCGATCGCCTTCTCCCGCAGCGCCTTCATGATGGCCGCTTCCGAACTCAGTTCGGCATCCACCCCGGACACCTGCACTTCCTCGGAGGTCGCCAGGTCGGCGAGGAACCCCTGCAGCGACGGCAACGACGCGAATCGCGCCGTGATCTTCCTCGACACGCCCATGCCGTCGTAGAGGCGCGTGCCGCTGATGTTGTCGTAGTGGGTTTCCGGCGCGATCCGCAGGGATGTCGCGGTCACGTCCTCCCCGGAGACGTCCGCGTCCTCCAGCAGGCCGAGGATCGTCCGCATGTACCCCTCGACCTTGCGCCGGGCGACGTCGACCTGTGGGTCGGTGACGTCGAGGGAGACCGTGATCCGGAACCGGTCGGGCACCGCCTCGGCCTGCGCCTCCCCGTAGACCAGGATGTGCCGGTCCGGCGGCAACGCGTTGACCTGGGCCCAGGCCGGTCCGCCGGCCACCAGGAGCGCCAGTGCCGTTGCTGCGATTCGAAGCTTCATTGCGTCTTCCTCCCCTTGCACGCACGCGAAAATGCCGGCGTCCCCGCGGGGGACACCGGCGCCTGTGTCGCTGGATGGATGGCGGCGCGGCCCGGGGTCGCGCCGGGGCGGGTCAGGCCGCCGCGTGCGAGCTCCGCCGGATCGGCACCGGGGCCGAGGCGATGCGCGCCTTGAGGTCGGCCATGGTGCCCGGCATCACCACCAGGTAGGCGATGAGCTGCTCGGTGAGCTCGAGCAGGTGCTGGGCCGTGTCCTGGTCGATCGTGGTCGCGTCCGTGAACTGCCGGCCGAACACGCCGTCCGGCCCCAGCATGTCCGCGATGTCGTCCAGCGGCGCGGACAGCTCCACGCCCTTGGACAGGATCTCGAGCTGCGAGGTCAGCGGCACGCCCTCGTGCGTGTCCGTCATCAGGCGCGTCGCCAGGCCCTCGAGCAGGTAGCGCGTGGTCAGCGCCGCCGTGCCCCAGTCGCCGTTGTTGTAGTGCTTGAGCACCGTGTCGTAGGTGCGGTCCAGCGGGGCCGAGAAGGCGCGCAGGTAGTCCGCGCCGTCCATGCGGTTGCGGCCCACCGGGTCCGGGTGCATGTACAGCCGCACGGCGTAGAGAGCGTCGCCCGGCGCGCCTTTCAGGAACAGGACCTCGCGGTTGCAGCGCGGGCACGGCGTCTCCGCCGCCGCGACGCGTCCGGCGTGCTGCGTCCAGGCCTTGATGGTGTACGTGGTTTCCTTCAGGCAATGCGGGCACAGCATCGCCACCACCTGCGGGTGGCCGGCGAGCGAGAAACGCGATTGCACTTTCGCGGGGTCTACGATCTTCATGGACGTGATTGAAGGCAGCCGGCCGTGAAGGCGGTGTTGCCGGGGCGATGCGCGTCACGTTCCGGTTCAGCCAGGCCACCCTCAGAGCCCTCCCGCGGCTTCGGCCACCGCCCGGAACAGCGCGCGTCCCTTGTTCATCGTCTCCTCCCATTCCCGGGCCGGGTCGGAGTCGTGCACGATCCCCGCCCCGGCCTGCACGTGCAGCCGCCCGTCCTGGATGACCGCGGTGCGGATGGCGATCGCCGTGTCCATGTCGCCGTGCCAGCCGATGTAGCCGATGGCGCAGGCATAGAGGTTGCGCCGCACAGGCTCGAGTTCGCGGATGATCTC
>CAMLHR010000064.1 GCA_946479915.1 uncultured Lysobacter sp. | reverse complement strand
GCGAGCACCAGGCGCCCGTCCTGGAGTTGCGTGATCGCGGTGACGTCCAGGCCGCGGGGCAACCCGTCCTCGATGCCGAACGGGACGAAGTGCTCGCCCAGCAGCTCGAACACGCCGCCCTGCGTCGCCACGAGGATGCGGCCGTCGGCGTCGCGGTAGAAGAAGCGCGCACGCGTGTCCTCCAGCCCGTCGGAGGCGTCGTAGTGGCGCAGCGGTCCGTCCATGTCGCCGCGCGGCAGGGTGTACACGCCCTCGGTCGTGACGAACCACAGCGTCCCGTCCGCTTCCCGGACGATGCCGTTGACCTGGGCGGTGTCCATCACCCGGAGGATGGGCGGTCGCAGCAGGGCGCCGCCGTCGCCGCCGCCGTGCTCGAGGATCGCCAGCCCGCGGCGCGTTCCGATCCACAGCCGGTCCGGCTCGGCCAGCAGGTTGTAGCCGAGCGGGTGGGGGAGCGCGCTGCCCGGCACGACGGTGCGGAAGCGCCCGTCCTCGAGCAGGCTCACGCCGTCGTTGGTGCCCACCCAGGTGCGGTCGGCCGCGGGATCGGGCACGACCGACCACACGATGCGCTCGTGCAGTCCCTCGGCGACGCTGTACCGGCGCGTCCAGCCGTTCCACAGCCGGGTCAGGCCCTCCCACTGGCTGCCGAGCCAGAGGTTGCCTTCGCGATCCTCGAACGCGCTGCGCAGGCCCTCGATCCCGCCCGGGCCGCGCGCGGCGACGAACTCGGTCATGCGCGCGCCGTTGATGCGCGCCAGCCCGACGTCGCCGCCGACCCACAGGTTGCCGTCGCCGTCGGCGTACAGCAGGTCGAGCGGTTCGTGCGCCAGCGGCGGCGCATCCGCGAGGCGCTCCCAGCCGGTGGGCCCCCGGACGAAGAGGCCCGCGCTCGTGGCGGCCCACAACCGGCCCTGGGCCGCGGCCAGGCGGTTGACGACCGCGAGCGACGCATCGCGGGGCAGCGGCATTGCCTGCCAGCGGTTCCCCGAGAGCCGGTGCACCGCGCCGCGCGCGCCGACCAGCAAGGCGTCGCCGGTGGCCAGCAGCGAATGGGCGCGTCCCGGCGCGCCCGGGACCGGGTGCAGCAGGTCGTCGCGCACGCGGAACACGCCGGACGTCGTGCCCACCCAGACGGTCCCGTCGGCCGATTCGGCGAAGGCCTGCACGCTCGGCGCGGGCCAGCGGTCCGGGTCCGCCGCCGGGACCGGCGCGAAGCCGCGGCCGTCGTGCACGGCCACGCCCTTGTACGTGCCGATCCACAACCGCCCGTCCGCGCCCGCGTGCAGCGCCTCGACCCAGATGCCCGGCAGGGCGGGCTCGCTGGCCGGCGTGTAGGTGGTGAAGTGGACGCCGTCGAAGCGCGCCAGCCCCGACTGCGTGCCCGCCCAAAGGTAGCCGTCGCGGTCCTGCGCGATGGACAGGGCGCTGATCTGCGGCAGCCCTTCCTGGATGGACCAGTTGTCGTGGACGTAGTGGTGGAACGCCTTGTCCGGGTCGAGCGCACCGGCGGGCCGTGGCAGGAGCCACAGCAACAGCGACACCATGGCGGCCGCGACCCGCATCACAGCTCCCCCCGAAGCTGTCCTCCCGGCGTTATAGCACCGTCAGCACTCGATGACGTTGACCGCCAGGCCCCCGCGCGAGGTTTCCTTGTACTTGTCCTGCATGTCGCGGCCGGTGTCGCGCATGGTCTTGATGACCTTGTCCAGGCTGACCTTGTGCTTGCCGTCGCCGCGCAGGGCCATGCGCGAGGCGTTGATCGCCTTCACCGACCCCATCGCGTTGCGCTCGATGCAGGGGATCTGGACCAGGCCGCCGATCGGGTCGCAGGTGAGGCCGAGGTTGTGCTCCATGCCGATCTCGGCCGCGTTCTCGACCTGCGACATCGTGCCGCCCATCGCCGCGGCGAGCCCGCCGGCCGCCATCGAGCAGGCCACGCCCACCTCGCCCTGGCAGCCGACTTCCGCGCCGCTGATGGACGCGTTCTCCTTGTAGAGGATGCCGATGGCCGCGGCGGTGAGCAGGAAGTCGAAGATCCCGCTTTCGTTCGCGCCTGGGACGAACGCCTCGTAGTAGTGCAGCACCGCCGGGATGATGCCGGCCGCGCCGTTGGTCGGCGCGGTGACGACGCGCCCGCCCGCCGCGTTCTCCTCGTTGACCGCGAGCGCGTACAGGTTGACCCAGTCGAGCGTGGTGAGCGGGTCGACCCGTGCCGCGTCCGGCCGGGCCTGCAGTTCCGCGTGCAGCAGCGGCGCGCGGCGCTGGACGTGCAGGCCGCCGGGCAGCGTCCCGCCCTCGCGGATGCCGCGGCGCACGCAGGACCGCATCGCGTCCCACAGCTCGCGCAGGCCGTCGCGGATCGCTTCCGGCGTGCGCCAGGCCTGCTCGTTGGCGAACATCACCTCGGCGATGGTCATCCCGTGCGCCTCGCATTGCGCCAGCAGTTCCGCGCCCGTGCGGAACGGATACGGCAGCGGCGTGGTGTCCGCGACGATCCGGTCCTCGGCCGCCTCGTCCTGGTTGACGACGAAGCCGCCGCCGACGGAGTAGTAGTCGCGTGTCGCGATCGCGTTCCCGCCGGCGTCGTATGCGGTGAAGCGCATGCCGTTGGTGTGGTACGGCAGTTTCTGCCGCTTGTTCATGACGAGGTCGGTCTTCTCGTCGAACGGGATCTCGTGGCGGCCGAGCAGGCGGATCCTGCGCTCGCCGCGGATGCGCGCGAGCGTGCCCGGGATGATGTCCGGGTCCACCGCGTTCGGCTTGTGGCCTTCCAGGCCCATCAGGACGGCCTTGTCGGTGCCATGCCCGCGCCCGGTGAGCGCGAGCGATCCGTACACCTCGACACGGACGCGGGCGGTGCGGTCGAGGTCGCCCGCTTCGGCGAGCCATTTCTGGGTGAAGCGCGCGGCCGCGCGCATCGGCCCCACGGTGTGCGAGGAGCTCGGTCCGATGCCGATCTTGAACAGGTCGAAGGTGCTGACGGCCATCCGTCTATTCTATGGGCGATGCCGCGCTTCATCCTGTACCAGCGTGACGACTGCCACCTCTGCGACCTCGCCCTGGCCGAACTCGCGGCGGTGCGCGCTCCCGCGTTCGACAGCGTGTTCATCGACGGCGACGACGGCCTGGAGGCGCGCTACGGCACGCGGGTGCCGGTGCTGCGGGACGCCCGGCGCGGACGCGAACTCGACTGGCCGTTCGACCCGGCCACGTTGCGGGGCTGGCTGGATGCCGGTTAACCGGGGCCGAACACCACCCGCGCGCTGACCGCGATCGCGTCCGGCAGCAGGCTCGTGTCGGCCCAGTCGCCCCCGCCGACCCCGAACCGCGTGCGCGAGACCGAGGCGCGGGCCTCGAGCACGGGCCGTTCGCCGGGATGCCATTCCAGGCGCAACGTCACCGGCGCGCTGGTGCCGCGCAGCTCGAGCGTGCCCCGGGCGACGTAACGGCCGTCGCCGACGGGTTCGAAGCCGGTCGCGGTGTAGCGCGCCGTGGGGTGCTGCGCGACGGAGAAGAAGTCCGGGGTGACCAGCGTCTCGTCGCGCTCGCGGCTGCCGGTCTCCACGCGGGCGAGCGGGACCACGACCTCGAGCCGGGCCTCGCCGGGTTTGGCGGGGTCGAAGCTGAGCCGCGTGTCGAAGCCGGGGAACGTGCCCGTGAACGTGGCCCCGTCGTACTCGCCCGCGAACGCGAGCGTCGAGCCGGGCGCCTGCACGTAGTCGGCGGCGCGGACGGTGCCGGGTGCCAGGCCGAGGGCCAGGACGACGACCAGCCAACCCTTGGGCAGCATGCGCGCGAGCGTGGCGTCCCCGCGGAACAGGTGGTGCCAGAGCGCGGCCAGCACATGCGCGGCGACGACCACGACGAGCACCAGGAACAGCGTCTCGTGCAGGTCATGCAGGTCGTCTGCGAGCCCTTCGTCCGGCGCGACGAGCCTGGGCACCGCGAACTGACCGAACCAGCGCAGCGGGCGCAAGCCACTGGCCGAGTCGTACAGCCAGCCGGACAGCGGCATCAGGAAGATCAGCAGGTAGAGCAGCCAGTGCGTCACGCCCGCGGCCAGCCGCTGCGCCCTCGGCAGCCCGGGCACCGGCGGCGGGGCGCCGGCCACCAGCCGCCAGGCCAGGCGCACGACCGCCAGGGCCAGGACCGACAGGCCGATGGACTTGTGCAGGTCGTAGACCCAGATCCACTTCGGCGAGCGCGGGAGCTCGTCAAGCGCAAGTCCGATGCCCGCCATCACCAGGACGAGCAGCGCGATCAGCCAGTGCAGCGCCTGGCTGGCTGGGCCCCAGCGGTCGAGGTTGCGCAGGGTCACGGCGCCGGCCCCGTGTAGCGCGCCTCCGCCTCGATGCGCAGCTCGACGGTGTCGCCGACCAGCGACGTCCAGCTGTCGATGCCGAAGTCGCTGCGCGACAGGTGACCGCTCGCGGAAAACCCGACGACGCGGTGGAACGGCGGCAGCGGGTAGCGCTCCAGCTGGTTGAACGCGACGTCCAGGCAGAAGTCGCGCGTCGTCCCGTGCAACGCCAGGTCGCCGCATACGCGCGCGGCCCAGGGGCCGATCGGCTCGACGCGGTTCGACACGAAGCGCGCGTCGGGATGGTCGCCGGCGTCGAGCATGCCCAGCGCGGCGCGGTTCCACGCGTCGTCGCCCAGTTCCAGGCGGCCCAGCGGCACGGTCACCTCGACGCGTGCGCTCGACCAGTCGCCCGGCGCGAACGTGATCGTGCCGCTGCTGCCGGACACGGTGCCAAGCGCGCGCGAATAGCCCGCGTGGTCGAGCGAGAACAGCACGCGGGTGTGCACCGGGTCGAGGGCGTAACGCGCGGGCACCGCGGGTCCGGCATGCGCCGCGACGCACGCGGCGCCGATTGCCGGCAACAGCACGGCAAGCGCGATGCGAGGGTTGGCGCGACACGGCGGCATGGGCCGATGTTCGGCTAGGATCGCCGGCGCGGCAAGGAGGCCGCGCGTCGCGAAGGAATGCATGCGCGCCTGGTGTCGCCTGCTGCTGGCCTCGATCGCCTGGATGGGTGCCTGCCATGGCGCATGCGCCGCGACCGCTGGCACCGGCGTCCCCGCGATTCCGCGCTTCCGCCTGCTCGGCGTGCACGACGGGCTGCCGCACACGACGGTCACCGGGCTCGCGCGCGATCGCGCGGGCTACCTGTGGGTGGCGACCAACGACGGCCTGGCGCGGCACGACGGCACCGGGTTCCGGACCTGGCGGCACGTGCCGGGCGATCCCGCGTCGCTGCGGCGCAACGTCATCGAGGCCCTGCACGTCGACGCGCGCGATCGCGTCTGGGTCGCGACCGAGGGCGGCGGGCTGTCGATGCTCGATGGCGACCGCGCCGGGTTCCGGCATTACAGCCGCGAGACGGACCCGCGGATCGGCAGCGACGACGTCTGGGCGCTGGCCAGCCACGGCGACACGCTGTGGTTCGGCACGTATGCCGGTGGCCTGCATCGACTGGATGCATCGCCAGGTGGCGACGGGCGGATCGACCGCTTCGTGCACGTGGCCGGGGATCCGCGCTCCCTGCCCGCGGACAGCGTGCTCGCCATCGCGATCGACGGCGACGGGCGGCCATGGGTCGGCACCACGGGCGGGCTGGCCCGGTTCGACGGTGGCGGATTCGTGCGCGTGCGGCTGCCGACCGACGACCCGACGCCGATGATCTATTCGGTGTCGGTGGTGGAGGGCCACGCCTGGGTCGGGACCGCGGACGGGGTGTTCGACGTCTTCCTCGATCCTGGCGGCAGCCCGGTGGTCCGCAGGCCGCCCTGGTCCAAGCGCTTCGCGCACCCGAACGCGATGGTGTCGCTGGCGCGCGACCGCGACGGCTGGTGGGTCGGCAGCCAGCGACGCCTGTGGCGCATCGGCGACGGCGGTGCCCCCGTTCCCCTGCCGCTGGGGCCCGGCATCGGGCGGCCGGTCCGCGCGCTGCTGCTCCAGCAGGACGGCGCGCTGTGGACGCCGGTCGCGGGCGCCGGACTCGGCTACCTGCGCTCGGACTGGCGGCGGGTGGCGCAGCTCGGTGCCGCGCAGGGCTTGCAGGGCGAGCTGTACCAAGGGGTCGCGCCGGCCAGCGGGGGCGGGTTCTGGCTCGCGGGACGGCCCGGCGTCGTCCAGCGCGTGGACGCCTCGGGCCGGGTCGCGGCCATGACGCCCGCGCTGCGCGATGGCCTCGCCGGGCTGCGCTTGCGCGCGGTGGTCGAGGACGGGCGCGGCGGACTCTGGCTCGCGGCCGCGCGCACGCTGGTGCACGTGGACGCCGGGCGGCGGGTGCGCAAGTGGACCCCGGGGTCCGCCGGGGATGCGACGCAGGACGGGCTCGTCGACCACCTGCTGCCATCGCCCGATGGCCGCCGCCTGTGGGTCGCCTTCACCGGCAGCGGCCTGCAGGAACGCGACATCGCGACCGGCGCGGTGCTGCGCGACTTCCGCATTGCGACGGAACCGGCGCTCGGCCGTGGCGAGACCGAGGCGCTCCGATTCGCGCCCGACGGCGCGTTGTGGCTGGCGGGGGACGCCGGCCTGTTGCGGTTCGACGAACGGACGGCGACGTTCGAGGCGATGCCGCATTTCGCCGGTGGCCGCGTGCTCGGTTTCGACTTCGCGCCGGACGGCTCGCTGTGGCTGCACCGCCTCGCGGGGCTGGAACGCCACGTGTTCGCGGACGGCCGCTGGCGGAGGCAGGCCCATGCGGGCGACGCGGACGGCATTCCCGCGGTGGAGTCCGGCGGCTTGCGCGTGGACGACCGAGGCCGCCCGTGGCTCGCGACCCCGCGCGGACTGTTCCGCTGGGACCCAGTCGCGCGGCTGGCACACCGGTTCGGCGTGGCGGACGCGCTGTCCACGCAGGAACTGGTCGCGCGCTCGATGGTGCTGGATCCGCGCGGCGTGCTCGCGGCCGCGCTGGCGGACGGCGGGGTCATGCTGCTCGACACCACCGTCG
>CAMLHR010000063.1 GCA_946479915.1 uncultured Lysobacter sp. | reverse complement strand
TCTCAACACCATCGATTGGAGCGATTCCCTCAAGGAAATGCAGCGCAACTGGATCGGCCGCAGCGAAGGCCTGGAGTTCGCGTTCGACGTCGACGGCACCGACGAGAAGCTGCACGTGTTCACCACGCGCCCCGACACGCTGATGGGCGTGACGTTCGTGAGCATCGCCGCCGAGCATCCGCTGGCGAAGCACGCGGCGGAATCGAATCCCGCGCTGGCGAGCTTCATCGAAGAGCTTCGCCACGGCGGCGTGTCCGAAGCCGAGCTGGAAACCCAGGCCAAGCGCGGCATGGACACCGGCCTGCGCGCACGCCACCCGGTCACCGGCGACGAGCTGCCCGTCTACGTCGCCAACTTCGTGCTGATGGGTTACGGCACCGGCGCGGTCATGGCCGTGCCCGGGCACGACCAGCGCGACTGGGAATTCGCGAAGCAGTACGCGCTGCCGATCCGCATGGTGATCGCGTCGCCTGAAGTGCTCGATGCGCTGCAGGAAATGACCGACGACATCGCCAAGCACGCCGATCCGATGGACGCGGCGCTGCACGGCGGTTCGACCGACGTGTACGAAACGCGCGCGGCCGTCGAGGTCGTGCAGGATTTCGAGCGCAGCATCCAGGAAGTCGGCGCGTACACCGAGCGCGGCATCCTGATCAATTCCGGCGAATTCGACGGCCTCGATTACGACGGCGCGTTCGAAGCGCTCGCCGCGCGCTTCCAGGCCGAAGGCCACGGCACGCGCCGCGTGAACTTCCGCCTGCGCGACTGGGGCGTGAGCCGCCAGCGTTACTGGGGCTGCCCGATCCCCGTCATCTATTGCGCGAAGTGCGATGCGGTGCCGGTGCCGGAGGACCAGCTGCCGGTGCTGCTGCCCGAGGACGTCGCGTTCATGGGCACGGGTTCGCCGATCAAGGCCGACCCCGAGTGGCGCAGGACGACGTGCCCGCAGTGCGGCGCGGCGGCCGAACGCGAGACCGACACGTTCGACACCTTCATGGAGTCGAGCTGGTACTACGCGCGCTACACCTCGCCGGGCGCGGCCGACATGGTCGATGCGCGCGCGGATTACTGGACGCCGGTCGACCAGTACATCGGCGGCATCGAGCACGCGATCCTGCACCTGCTGTATTTCCGCTTCTACCACCGCCTGCTGCGCGACGCCGGGCTGGTGCGGTCGGACGAGCCGGCCCGCAACCTGCTCACGCAGGGCATGGTCATCGCCGAGACCTATTACCGCGAGGGCGGGGACGGCCGGCGCGAGTGGATCAACCCGGCCGACGTGGACGTCGTGCGCGGCGAGCACGGGCAGGTCACCGGCGCGACGCTGCGCGCGGATGGCCAGCCGGTGGCCATCGGCGGCGTCGAGAAGATGTCCAAGTCGAAGAACAACGGCGTGGATCCGCAGGCGATGATCGGCAAGTACGGCGCGGACACGGTGCGCCTGTTCTCGATGTTCGCCGCGCCGCCCGAGCAGTCGCTGGAATGGAACGAGGCGGGCGTGGAGGGCATGGCCCGTTTCCTGCGCCGGTTCTGGCGCGAGGTCACCACGCACGCGGCGCAGCCGGACCACCCGGACGTGTCCGCCGCGGCGCTGACGCCCACGCAGAAGACCCTGCGCCGCCAGCTGCACGAGACCATCCAGAAGGTCGGCGACGACTACGGCCGCCGCCACAGCTTCAACACCGCGATCGCCGCGCTGATGGAGCTGCTCAACCATGTCTCGAAGTTCGGCGACATGACCGACCAGGGCCGTGCCGTGCGCCACGAGGCGCTGCAGGCGATGGTGCTGCTGCTCAACCCGGTGACGCCGCACGTCAGCCACGCGCTGTGGCAGGTGCTGGGCCATCCCGAGGAGCTGCTCGAGGACGTGCCGTTCCCGAAGGCCGACCCGGCCGCGCTGGTGCGCGACTCGGTGACCCTGGCGGTGCAGGTGAACGGCAAGCTGCGCGGCACGATCGAGGTCGCCCCCGACCTCGACCGCGAGGCGGTGCAGGCGGTGGCCCTGGCCGAGCCGGCGGTGGCGAAGTTCCTGGCGGGGCAGGCGGTCCGCAAGGTGATCGTCGTCCCGGGCAAGATCGTCAACATCGTTGCCGCCCCGGCTGGTTAGACTGGACCCATGACCCGGACCGCCTTCCTCGTGTGCATCGCGCTGGCCCTGTCGGCCTGCGGCTTCCACCTCCGCAATGCGCTGGTCCTCCCGGCGGACCTGGGCCCGGTGCGGGTCGAGGCGCGCGACCCGTACAGCCCGCTGGCCGACTCGCTGGCGCGCGGGCTGGCCCGCGCGGGTGCGATCCCCGCCGACGCCGGTGCCGAGGACGTCGCGGTGCTCCACATCGTCAACGAGCGCTGGGGCAACACGCCGCTCAGCGTGGACGCGCGCGGCCGCGCGCAGGAATTCACGTTGCGCTACGCGGTGGTGTTCGAGCTGCGCGCGGCGGACGACACGATCCTCGTGCCGCGCCAGGTGGTGGAACTCTCGCGCGACTACGTGTCGCCGCCGGCCAACTCGCGCGGCACCGACAGCGAGCGCGAGATCCTCGCGCGCGAACTGCGCCGCGAGATGGGCGCGGCGATCATGCGCCGCATCGACGCCGCCGCCCGCGGCGTCTCGGACTGACCCGCCCGACAGGCACGCCCGTGCCGGAACTCAAGCCCGAACGACTCGCCGCGCAACTCCAGGGCGGCACCCTCGCGCCCGCGTGGCTGGTCGCCGGGTCCGAGCCGCTGCTGGTGCTCGAGGCCGCGGACGCCATCCGCGCCGCCGCGCGCGCGCAGGGCATCACCGAGCGCGAAGTGCACGATGCCGACGGCCGCGACTACGACTGGGACCAGCTCGCCTCGTCGTTCAACGCGCCGAGCCTGTTCGCGTCGCGGCGCCTGGTTGAGGTGCGCCTGCCGTCCGGCAAACCCGGCAAGGACGGCGCGAAGGTCATCTCTGAATTCTGCGAATCGCCGCCGCCGGACGTCGTGCTGCTGGTCACCGCCGGGGAATGGAGCCGGCAGCACGCGGGCAAGTGGAGCGAGGCGATCGGGCGCGTGGGCCACGTCGTCGTCGCCTGGCCCTTGAAGCCGCACGAACAGCCGGCCTGGATCGAGCGCCGTGCGCGCGGCCGCGGGCTGGCGCTCGAGCGCGACGCGGTCGAGCTGCTGGCCGAGCGCGTGGAGGGCAACCTGCTGGCGGCCGCGCAGGAGATCGACAAGCTGGTGCTGCTGGCCGATGGCGCGCCCGTGGATGCCGCGCGGCTGGAGTCGCTGGTGGCCGACGCCGCGCGCTACGACGTGTTCCGCCTGCTGGAGGCCGCGTTGAACGGGCAGGGCGCGCAGGTCTCGCGCATGCTCGCCGGGCTGCAGGCCGAGGGCGTGGCGATCCAGGCGATGCTCGGCATGGTGTCGAAGGAACTGCAGGCGGCCGCGGCGCTGGCGCGCGCCCGGGCCAGCGGCGGCAACCTCGCCGCCGAGTTCAAGACGCAGCGCATCTGGGATTCGAAGCAGGCGATGTACCGCCGCGCGCTGGAGCGCCACGACGCCGCGCGCTGGGAGCGCTTCGCCACCGAGGTCGGCCGCGTGGACCGCACGTCGAAGGGCCGGCCGCCGCCGGGCGCCACCGACGATGCCTGGCAGGCGCTCGAGCGCCTGCTGCTCGCGGTCGCCGATCGCAAGGCCGCTGCGCTCGTCCATGCCTGAGCGCGCGCTGCTCGTCCTGCAGGGCGGCACGTTCGATCCCGTGCATTGCGGGCACCTGGCCATCGCCGAGGCCGCGCGCGACCGGCTGCAGGCACCGGTGTGGCTGATGCCCGCGGCCGATCCGCCGCATCGCCCGCCCACCGGCGCCGACGGCCACCACCGCGCCGCGATGCTGGCGATGGCGGTCGCCGGCCGCCCGGGGCTCAACGTGGACCTGCGCGAGATCGAGCGCGGCGTGCCCTCGCGCACGATCGACACGCTCGCCGAACTGCGCGCCACGTGCGGCGACGCGCAACCGGTCGCCTGCGTGCTGGGCGCCGATGCGTTCCGCGGCCTGCCCACGTGGAAGGGCTGGCCCGCGTTGATCGACGAGGCGCACTGGGTGGTCGCCGCGCGCGGCGCCCTGGCGCTGGACCGGGACCTTCCGCCCCCGCTCGCCGCGATCGCGGCCGGCCGGTGGACCGACGACGCCGACGTGCTGCGCCGGTCCCGCGGCGGCCGCCTGCTGCGCCTCGCGCAGCCGCTGCACCCCGCGTCCGCCAGCCGCATCCGCGCGGCCATCGCCGGAGGCGGCGACTGGCGCACCTTAGTGCCCGACGCCGTGGCGGCCTACATCGACCATCACCGGCTATACATGGCCCCCGGCGCAGGCTCGGGGGCGCGCGACCCGTTGTCGTGATTCCGTTAACCTGCGCGCATCCCGCCACCGGAGCCCACGCCCTTTGACCACCCCGGCCCACGTCATCAAGACCCGCCTGCCCAATCCCCCGCCGCCGACCGAGGCCCTGCTCAGGACCGTGCGCGAAGCGACCGAGGAGTTGAAAGCCAAGGACCTCGTCGAGATCGACGTGCGCGGCAAGAGCAGCGTCACCGACTTCATGGTGATCGCCTCGGGCACCTCCACCCGGCACGTCAAGTCCATCGCCGACGAGGTGATGAAGTTCGCCAAGCGCCTGGACGTGCAGCCGCTGGGCGTGGAAGGCGAGCGCGAGGCCGAGTGGGTGCTGGTGGACCTGGGCGACGTGGTGGTCCACGTGATGCTGCCCCGCGTGCGCGAGTTCTACGCGCTCGAACGCCTGTGGACGGTCGGCGACCAGCCGCCCGAAGGGATCGACGAGTACGGTGACGACGGCGAAGCGCGCGAAGCCTCGTAACGCCGCGCCATGAAGGCGCGCCTGGTCGCCGTCGGCGAACGCGCCCCGTCCTGGGTCGCCGAGGGATTCGGCGAATACCGGAAGCGGCTGTCCCACTGGTTGCCGCTCGAACTGGTCGAAGTCGCGCCGGGCCTGCGCGGGAAGAATCGCGACACCGCCCGCGCCACGTCCGACGAAGGCGCCCGCGTGCTCGCCGCGCTACCGAAGGATTGCTGGGTCGTCGCCCTCGACGGCGATGGCAAGGCGTGGTCGTCCGAGCAGCTCGCCGCGCGTCTGGAGCACTGGCGCACCCAGGGCCGCGACCTCGCCTTCCTCATCGGCGGTCCCGAGGGCCATGCCCCGGACGTGCTCGCGCGGGCCGACGAACGCTGGTCGCTCGGCCCGCTGACGCTCCCCCACATGCTGGTCCGCCTGGTGGCGGCCGAGCAGCTCTACCGCGCCGCAGCGCTGCTCGCCAACCACCCCTACCACCGCGCCTAGTCGATCGAGAACTCGATCGGCACCAGCCCGATCGCCTGCACCGCGCGGCCGTCGCGCATCGCCGGCTGGAAGCGCCACTTCGCGAGCACGTGCCGCTGCGCGGCGCGGTCCATGTCGCGGTAGCCGCTGCTCTCGACGACCTCCACCTCCAGCGGCCTGCCGTCCACGTCCACCAGGACCTGCAGCATGACCACGCCTTCGTCGCCGGCGCGGATCCGCTCGCGCGGGTAGGGCGGCGGCGGGGCGAAGGCGTACTGGAGTTGCGACGGCGCGGGGCCGCTGGTGACCGGCGGCGCCTCGATCGTCGGCCGGAACTCGATCTCCATCGTCGGCAGCGCCGGTAGCGAGCCCTCTTCGACGATGACGGGGATTTCGACCGGCGGAATGTCCGCCGGCACCGTCGGCGCGACGACGCGCGGGACGTCGGTCGGCGGACGCACCTGTTCGATCGGCGGCGGAAGCACGGGCTTCGGCGGGATCGTCGGCGGGACGACCCAGATCGTTTCCTCCTCGGGCGCGGCGATCGGCGGCATCTGCAAGGGCATCAGCAGCAGGCCGGCGGCGATGAGGTTGGCGGCGATCGCGCTGCTGTACCCGAACACGCGGATCGCGTCGATGCGCGGCTTCGTGCGCCGGAGGCTCGCGCGCTGGTAGGACTGGGGACGCTGGATGGCCTGGATCATGCGCACCTCCCGATCGGGTGGGGCACCCCGGGGTGGGTGCCCGGCAATCCACCATTCGCACGCGCATCCGGCGTTGGCAATCGGTCGTGGACAAGCGGCGCGACGCGCCGGACGACCGGTTGGTCGCTACTCCGGATCGCGTTCGACGCCGCCCTCGTCGGGCGGCGGCGGATCGTCGCGTCCGTGCGGCGCGTGCGCGTCGTCGCGATCGCGCGGCTCGTCTTCCGCGTAGCCGGGATGGTCGTCCGCCTTCTCGCGCGGCGCGCTCACCGGCCGAGCTCGAACACGACGTCGAGGTTGACCGTCAGCGTGGTTTCGCCCGGCGAGATCGGCGTGGAGGCGGACTCCGCGGCGTCCATCGCCATGCGCATCATCGGCACCGGCGGGCCGAAGCCGCCGCCCTCGGAGATGCTGGCGATGCGCCGCACCCGCATGCCCAGCGCCTCGGCATACATCTGCGCGCGCGCCCGCGCCTTCTCCAGCGCCGCGCGGCGCGCCTCGTCGTAGACGGCGTCCTTGTCGTCGATGTCGAAGCTGGGGCCGTGCACCTGGTTGGCGCCGCTGGCGACCAGCGCGTCGAGCACCTCGCCGAGCTCGCCGATGTCGCGCACGGTGACGTTCACGGTGTTGGTGGCCTGGTAGCCGGTGATGCGCGGCGTGCTGCCGTCGCGGTAGTCGTATTGCGGATGCACGCTGACGCCCGCGGTCTGCACGTCGCGCGCCTCGATGCCGGCCTTGCGGATGGCGGCCATCACGCGCTCCATCTGCGCGGCGTTGGCGCGCATGGCGGCATCGGCATCGGCGGCCTGGGTGACCACGCCGGCGGAAACGTTGGCGATGTCCGGCACCCGCGTGGCCTCGGCCTGGGCGGAGACGGACAGCAGCGTCCCGTCGCCCGGGAGGACGGCGACCGGGGTCGCCTGCGCGGAGGCATCGAAGGCGACCGCGGCGCCGAGCGCCGCGACCAGCGCGACGGCGGCCAGACGGAGGCGGGACAGGGCGTGGTTGCGTTGGGTGTGGCGCAGGGTGGCAAGGCTCCGGTGGGATTCCCCACAGCCTGTGCGCGCGGCCGTTGACCA
>CAMLHR010000062.1 GCA_946479915.1 uncultured Lysobacter sp. | reverse complement strand
GGAAGTACCAGGGGCAGAAGGGCGTCACGCTCCCGCGGACCTGACCTACCGCTGGTAGGTGACGAAGAAGCCTTCCAGGTCGCCGTTCTCGATGTACGGCTCGACGTCCTGCACGCGGTAGCCGTGCGCGGCGAACGCCTTGTGCGCATCCGTCAGGTCGTTGGCGGCGCCCTGGTTGCGGAACCCCCAGGTGGCGTCCACCCAGATGGTGACCGCGGGCAGTCCCTGGCGTGCCGCGTCGGCGGCCTGTTCGTCCAGGTCCTTGCCGAACAGCGCGGCGTGGGCGGGCAGGGCGGTGGCGCAGGCCAGCGCGATGACGAGGGCGGGAAGCAGCTTCTTCATGTCGGTCCTCAGTGTTCGGCCCCGGCGGCGATGCGCCGGTCGGTGGGGGTGGACAGGGTGGTGCGCACCGCGATGCGCAGGGCGTCGGCGACGAGCGCGACGGGCAGGCTCGGTGCGCCCGGGTGGCGCGCGGCACCGGCCGGCGCGTAGGGCACGTGGATGAAGCCGGCGCGCACCTTCGGCGTGCGCCGCAGCGCGTGCATCAGCCCGTAGAAGACGTGGTTGCAGACGTAGGTGCCGCAGGTCTGCGAGACGCCGGCGGGGATGCCCGCCTTGCGCATGTCCTCGACGATCGCCTTGATCGGCAGCGTCGCGAAGTAGGCCGCGGGGCCGCCGTCGACCACCGGCACGTCGACCGGGCTCGCGCCGGCGTTGTCGGGGATGCGCGCGTCGTCCACGTTGATGGCCACGCGCTCGACCGACACCTGTGCGCGCCCGCCGGCGAGGCCGACGCAGAGCACGACGTCGGGCTTCGCCTCGCGGATGGCCGCGCGCAACGCCTTGAGCGACTGGCCGAAGGCGACCGGCAGGCAGGCCGTCGCGATGCGGTGCCCGCCGATGCGCCGGCCCTCGAGCAGGCGCACGGCGTCCCAGCTCGGGTTCGTGTCGTCGTCGCCGAACGGGGCGAAGCCTGTGAGCAGTACGGTCATGGGAACACCAGCCAGAGCATGAGCAGGAGGTTCACCGCCATCAGCGGCAGCGCCGTCGCCACCTGCATCCGGATGACCGCGTTCGGGTCGTCGAGTTCCAGCAGGGCCGCGGGCACCAGGTTGAAGTTGGCCGCCATCGGCGTGAGCAGCGTGCCGCAATACCCGGTCAGCATGCCGATGGCGCCGAGGATCGCGGGTTCCGCCCCGTGCTGCTGGATCAGCAGCGGCAGGCCGATGCCCGCGGTCATCACCGGGAACGCCGCGAACGCGTTGCCCATGATGACGGTGAACAGCACCATGCCCAGCCCGTAGGCGACGACGCAGGCCACGCGGCTGTCGGTGGGGATGATCGCGGACACCAGCGTCGCCACGGCCTCGCCGACGCCGCTGGCGGCGAACACGCCCCCCAGGGTCGCCAGGATCAGCGGCAGCAGCGCGGCCCAGCCGATGGTGTCCAGCAACCGGCGGCCCTCGGCGGGGGCCGCGGCCGCTGGCTGGCCGGTGACGGCGATGGCCACGGCGGCTGCGATGACGCTGGCCAGCGACAGCCCGATCAGCGTCGCGCTGCCCTCGCCGAGCAGGGAAAAGCCCCCGAACTCCACGAACCCGCCGAGCATCGCCACCAGGACCGTGACCAGCGGGATCAGCAGGGCGGGGATGAAGAGGCGATGGCCCAGGCGGGCGGCGGAGGCCCGCCGTGCCTCGACGGGCGCTTCCTCGATGTGTTCGCGTTTCATCCGCACGGCCAGCAGGGCGAGGGCGATGACGCCTGCGCCGGCCAGCTGCGCGGGCAGGTCGTTGCCCGCGGCGCGCGCGGCGAGGATCCAGTCGCCGCCGCCGAACATCACCCCGATCAGCGACCAGAAGCCCGCTTGTGCCCAATGCCGCTGGCGCGCGTTGCGCCACGCCGCGTACAGCAGGAAGGCGGCGAGGAGCCAATGGAAATAGGCGATGTCAAGCATCGGACGCCCCATTGCCGCCTTGGCGGCTCCTGCGAAGGGCGCGCTGGAACAGGGCGATGCGGATCGAGTGGATGACGAACGCGGCGATCGCCGTCGGCAGCGCCCACAGCGCGATCTGCAGCGGCTCGAGCACGATGCCGTACTCCGCGTAGAAGCCCTGGATCAGCAGCACCGCGCCGATCGCGACGAACACGTCCTCGCCGAAGAACAGGCCGACGTTGTCGGTGGCGGCGTCGAGCGCGAGGATGCGCTGGCGGTCGCGCTCGCCGACCCGGCCGACGGTCTTCTCGGCGGCGGCCTCGCTCATCGGCGCCAGCAGCGGGCGCACGGTCTGCGCGTGCCCGCCGACATGGGTCAGCCCCATCATGCTCAGCAACTGGCGCAGGCCCAGGTAGCTCGTGAGCAGGCGGCCGAGGGTCATGCCGCGCATCCCGAGGATCCAGGCGTGCACGTGCTCGCGCAGCCCGGCGCGCTCCAGCAGGCCGATCGCCGGCAGCGTCAGCGCGTACAGCAGCAGCGCGCGGTTGCCGACAAAGCTTTCGCCCAGCAGCGCCAGCAGTTCCGCCGGCGACATGCCGGCCAGCAGGCCGCTGGCCACGCCGGCCGCGACCACGACCAGCACCGGGGTGTACCGCAGCACGAAGCCGGCGACGACGATGGCGATGCCGAGCAGCGGCCAGTAGTTCACCGCGCCGCTCATCGCGGGGCCTCCACGGCGATCCCCTCGGCCTCGAGCGCGGTGCGCAGCGCGCGGGCGAACGTCGCGGCATCCGCGCGGTCGCCATGCAGGCAGAGCGTGTCCGCGCGCAACTGGACGCGGGTGCCGTCGCGTGCCACGACCGCGCCTTCGCGCAGCAGCATGCGCACCTGCGCGAGCGCGGCGTCCAGGCCCTCGAGCACCGCGCCCGGCGTCCCGCGCGGCGCCAGGCGGCCGTCCGCGTCGTACGCGCGTTCGGCGAAGGCCTCGCTGGCGGTGCGCAGGCCGAGCGCGTCGGCTTCCCGGATGGCGTCAGAGCCCGAAAGCCCGAACAGGCACAGCGAAGGATCGTGCGCGTGCACGGCTTCGGCGACGACGCGCGCGACGCCACGGTCGCGCGCGGCCAGGTTGTACAGCGCCCCGTGTGGCTTCACGTGCGCCAGCCGCACCCCTTCGGCGGCGGCCAGCGCGGCGATCCGCTGCAACTGGGACGCGACCAGCGCGCGCAGGTCGTCGAGGGGCATCGCGAGTTCGCGCCGGCCGAAATGCCCGGGGTCCGCGTAGCCCGGGTGCGCGCCGGCGGCGACGCCGTGCTGGCGGCACAGCCGCAGGGTGGCGCGCATGGTCGCGTCGTCGCCCGCATGCGCCCCGCAGGCGATACTCGCGGAGCTGATCCAGCGCACGATCGCGGCGTCGTCGCCGCAGCCTTCCCCCAGGTCGCAGTTGAAGTCGATGCGGCGCGTCGTCAAGCGAAGGATCCCCGTGCGGCGATGGCGATGCCGATGCGCGCCAGGCGCGCCGCCTGCGCGCGGCGCAGGTGGTGTGCCTGCACGTGGGTGCACGGCGTGAAGCGCACGGTATCACCGGGGCGCAGTTGCGCCAGGCGCGGCAGGTCGACGCTGGCGACGTGCCCGATGCGCGGATAGCCGCCGTGGCTCTGCGCGTCGGCGAGCAGCACGATCGGCTGGCCGTCCGCGGGCAACTGGATGGTGCCGGGACAGACCGGCTCGGACAGGCGCCCGGATGCGGTGGGGGCGTCGCCGGGCAGGGACAACGTGGCGCCCTCCAGGCGGAGGCCCTGCCGGTTGCTGGCCGGGGCGACGCGCCACGCGCCCGTGCACAGGGCCTCCGCGGGCTCGGTGGCGTCGTGTCCCGGCAGCACGCGGACGACCGCGGGCGCGGCGAGGTCCACGTCGGGGGCGGGGCGGCCCCCCCGGGGCGGGGCCCCCCCCGCCGCGGCGCGGGGGGGGGGGGCGCCCCCCCCCGCCCGCCCCGCCCCCCCCCCCCCCCCGCGGCCGTGCACCCCGCCGAACCCGCCGCGCAGGTCGGTGCTGGCGCTGCCCAGCACTTTCGGCACCGCCCAGCCACCGGCGACGGCGAGCCAGGTCCGCGCCCCGTCGAGGCAGGGACCCACGCGCAACTCGGTGCCGGCCGGCAGGTCCACCGGCCGCCAGCCGTGGATGGCGACCTTGCCCGCGCTCGCGCGCGTCGTCGCACCGCAGAGCGCGATGCGCGCCGGTGCCTCGAAACGCAACGTCGGGCCGGCCAGCGCCACCTCGAGCACGGGTGCGTGCGCCGGGTTGCCGACCAGCAGGTTGGCGACCGCGTGCGTCCACGGGTCGAGCGCGCCGGCGCGACCGACGCCGAGGTGGCGCACGCCATGCCGTCCCGCGTCCTGCACGGTGGTCTGCACGCCGGCGACGAGCACGCGTACGGCCATCAGGCAGGCACGAAGCGCACGCGGTCGCCCGGCGCCAGCAGGGCCGGCGACGCGCGTCCGGGGTCGAACAGGTCGAGCGGCGCGCGGCCGAGCAGCCGCCAGCCCCCGGGGCCTTCGCGCGGGTAGATGCCGGCCTGCGCGCCGCCGATCGCGACGCTGCCCGCCGCCACCCGCGTGCGCGGCGTGGCCAGCCGCGGCATCGCGAGGGCCGGGTCGAGTCCGATCAGGTAGGGGAAGCCGGGCGCGAAGCCGAGCATCGCGACCTGGTAGGCGGGGGCGCAGAAGCGGGCGATGGCGTCGGCTTCCGAGAGACCCGCCGCGGCGGCGACGTCGGCGAGGTCGGGGCCGTCCGGGCCGCCGAAATGGACCGGAAGCGCGTGGAGCTTTCCGGAAGATGACTTGTCGCCGCTGAAGCGGCTCCCACCGGGGGGCGTGACGCAGCGGGCGAGCCAGGTTTCCGCCATCGCCAGCGGGTCGTCGCGGTCGGCCAGCGCGTCCAAGTCGACAACGACCGCGAGAGTGGCGTACGCGGGGACGATGTCGCGCACCCACGCCGGCGCATCGTGCCGCAACCGCGCGGCGCAGGCGTGCACGCGCGCGTTCGTGGCCGCGTCGATCGCCTCGCCGAAGCGCAGCAGCAACGCGTCCTCGCCGAGCCGCTCGACCGACGGCGTCATGTGGCGGCGAAGCCCTCGCGCAGCGTGGCGATGCGTTCCACCAGCGCCTCGGGCGTGTAGGGACGGGCGGCCGCGGAGCCCCAGACCGGACGCGGCCACGCGATGTCGCCGCGGAACCGCGCGATCACGTGCACGTGCAGTTGCGGCACCACGTTGCCGAGCGCCGCGACGTTGAGCTTGTCCGGCGCGAAGGCCGCCCGCAGCACGCGGCTGGCCAGGTCCACCTCGCGCAGCAGGGCCTGCTGGTCGGTCGCCCCCAGGTCGACCAGTTCGACCGCGCCGGCCACGCGCGGCACCAGGATGAGCCACGGATGGTGGCTGTCGTCCATCAGGCGCAGCTCGCACAGCGGCAACTGGGCGACGGGATGGGTGTCGTCCGCCAGCCGCGCGTCGAGCCGCCAGCCGGTCATGCCACCGCTTCCGCCAGGAAGTCGAGCGTGCGGCGGTGCGCCAGCCGCGCGGAGTCCGGATCGTAGTCGTCGCGCTGTTCGCAATGGAAGCCGTGGCCGGCCGGGTACACGTGCATCGGCGCGTGCGGATAGGCGGCGCGGTGCTTCCCGACGTCGGCCGGCGGGATGATCCGGTCGTGCTCGCCGAAGTGGAACAGCATCGGCGCCTGCAGCGGCTCGTCGAGGAACGGCACGCTGCGCCCGCCGTAATAACTGGTCGCCGGCACCCCGAGGCGCGTGTTGGCGAGCAGGGCGACGGTGCCGCCCCAGCAGAAGCCGACCGCGGCGACCCGCAGGCCTTCGCCGCGCAGGCGCGCGACCGCCGCCCCGACGATCCCGACCGCCGCGTCGAAGCCCAGCTCGGCGGCCAGGGCGCGCCCCTTCTCCACGCCCGCCGCGTCATAGGCGAGCTCGACGCCGCGCTCGATCGGGTCGAACAGTTCCGGCGCGAGCGCCACCCAGCCCTCGGCGCAGTAGCGCTCGACCAGCGAGCGCACGTGTTCGTTGACGCCGAAGATCTCCTGGATGACGACCAGCGCGCCGACGGGCTGCGCCATCGGGTCTGCGCGCCAGGCGCAGACGCGGCCGGAAGGCGTATCGAGCGCGATCTCACGGCCCATGGGCGGGCTCCGTCAACGGCGGGGCCCGGGCATTCTAGCCCGGTAGAATGCGCGCCCCCGTCATCCCGTCGTGCCCATGTCGCAGCCCGCCCCCAAGGTCGGATTCGTCAGCCTCGGTTGCCCGAAGGCGCTGGTCGATTCCGAGCGCATCCTCACCCAGCTGAAGGTGGAGGGCTACGCGCTCGTGCCCAGCTACGACGACGCGGACGTGGTCGTGGTCAACACCTGCGGCTTCATCGATTCGGCGGTCGCCGAATCGCTGGACGCCATCGGCGAGGCGATGGCGGAGAACGGCAAGGTGATCGTCACCGGCTGCCTGGGCAAGCGCGCCGACGTGATCCGCGAGGCGCACCCGGGCGTGCTGTCGATCAGCGGCCCGCAGGACTACGCGAGCGTGATGGACGCGGTGCATGCCGCGCTGCCGCCGGCGCACGATCCGTTCGTGGACCTCGTGCCGGACGTCGGCCTGAAGCTGACGCCGAAGCACTACGCGTACCTGAAGATCTCGGAGGGCTGCAACCACCGCTGCAGCTTCTGCATCATCCCGTCCATGCGCGGCGACCTGGTGTCGCGCCCGGTGGACGAGGTGCTGCGCGAGGCCGAACGGCTGGTCGCAGGCGGCGTGCGCGAGTTGCTGGTGGTCTCGCAGGACACGTCCGCGTACGGCGTGGACGTGCGCTACGCGCCGCGCCCCTGGCGCGGGCGCGACTACGAGACGCGCATGAAGGCGCTGTGCGAGGGACTGGGCGAGCTCGACGCCTGGACCCGCCTGCACTACGTCTATCCGTACCCGCACGTGGACGACGTCATCCCGTTGATGGCCAGCGAGCGCGTGCTGCCGTACCTGGACATCCCGTTCCAGCACGCCAGCCCGCGCATCCTGAAGCTGATGAAGCGGCCGGGCGCGGTGGAGAAGACACTCGAGCGCGTGCAGCGCTGGCGCGCCGCGTGCCCGGACCTGACGATCCGTTCGACCTTCATCGTCGGCTTCCCCGGCGAGACCGAGGCGGAGTTCGAGGCCTTGCTCGACTTCCTGGACGCGGCGCAGCTCGACCGCGT
>CAMLHR010000061.1 GCA_946479915.1 uncultured Lysobacter sp. | reverse complement strand
GGGCGAGATCGACGTCGCCATCGTCATCGACGCGATCGAGGAGACGCTGGCCGGCGGGACGCCGAAGCTGACCGAGGAACAGCGCCTGATGGTGCGCGAGCGCTTCGCGGCCGCGCTGCAGGAACGGCGCATGGCCGAGATGCAGGAGAAGGCCGCCGCCAACGCCAGCGAGGGCGAGGCGTTCCTGGCGGCCAACAAGGACAAGCCCGGCGTCCAGGTGACGGACTCGGGCCTGCAGTACCAGGTCCTGGAGGAGGGCGACGGCCCGAAGCCCGAGGCGACCGACGTGGTGCGCGTGCACTACAAGGGCACGCTGCTGGACGGCACGGAGTTCGACAGTTCGTACAAGCGCGGCGAGCCCGCCATGTTCGCGCTCGCACAGGTCGTCCCGGGCTGGCAGGAGGGCATCGCGCTGATGCCGGTCGGCAGCAAGTACAAGCTGTGGATCCCGAGCGGGCTCGCATACGGCGAGCTGGGCACGCCGAACGGCGAGATCGGGCCGAACGCCACGCTGGTGTTCGAGGTCGAACTGCTCGAGATCGTGGAAGTCCCGGCGGAATGACGCTGGCCCGCGGGGACGGCCGTGGATAGACTCCACGGCCTTTCCCGGCGGGAGCGCATCGACGGATGCAAGTCACGATCTTCGGCACCGGCTACGTCGGGCTCGTTACGGGGACCTGCCTGGCGGAAGTGGGCCACCACGTCGTCTGCGTGGACATCGACGCCGGGAAAGTCGCGGGATTGAACGACGGTATCGTGCCGATCCACGAACCGGGCCTGGCGCCGCTGGTGAAGTCGAACCGCGATGCCGGCCGCCTGCGCTTCACGACCGACCCGGCCGAGGCGCTTGGCCACGGCGAGATCGTGTTCATCGCCGTGGGCACGCCGCCGGACGAGGACGGCAGCGCCGACCTCCGGCACGTGCTCGAGGTCGCCACGACCATCGGACGGCATCTCGAACGGCCCTGCGTGGTCGTGGACAAGTCCACGGTCCCGGTCGGGACCGCCGGCCGGGTCGAGGCGGCGATCGCCGGCGAGCTGTCCGCGCGCGGCATCGAGGTCGACTTCTCCGTCGTGTCGAATCCCGAATTCCTGAAGGAGGGCGACGCGGTGAACGACTGCATGCGCCCGGATCGCATCGTCCTCGGCGCATCGGAGCCTGAGGCGGTCGAGCGCCTGCGCGCCCTCTACGCGCCGTTCAACCGCAACCGCGACCGCATCGTGGTGATGGATGTCCGCTCCGCGGAGCTCACCAAGTACGCGGCGAACGCGATGCTCGCCACCAAGATCAGCTTCATGAACGAGATCGCGTGCATCGCCGAGCAGGTCGGCGCCGACGTCGAGATGGTGCGCAAGGGGATCGGATCGGATCCGCGGATCGGCTGGCACTTCATCTATCCGGGCGCCGGCTATGGCGGCTCCTGCTTCCCGAAGGACGTGCAGGCGCTCGCGCATGCGGCCAGGCAGCACGGATGCGCCGCGCGCCTGCTCGACGCCGTCGAGGCGGTCAACGACGCGCAGAAGGACCACCTGTTCGACCTCGCGTGCCGCCACTACGGCGGCCGTGAGGCGCTGCGCGGCCGGACGTTCGCGGTCTGGGGACTGGCGTTCAAGCCCGGGACCGACGACATGCGCGAAGCGTCCAGCCGGCGATTGCTGGCGCGGTTGTGGGACGCGGGCGCCCGCGTGCGCGCCTACGATCCGGAGGCGATGGGCGAGGCGCGCAGGCTCTTCGGCGAGCGTGGGGACCTCGTGCTGTGCGGGAGCGCGGACGATGCGCTGCACGGGGCGGATGCGCTGTTCGTCGTGACCGAATGGAAGCAGTTCCGCAGCCCGCCGTTCGCCATCCTGCGCGATCGACTCGCCGATGCGGCGGTGTTCGACGGCCGCAACGTGTACGACCCGCAGGAGGTGGAGGCGTCAGGCCTCGCGTACTACGGCATCGGGCGCGGCCGGTCCGTGCGGTCGCCTTCATGACGGCGCCTGACCGCGAAGGCCTGTCCGCGCGGATCGCCGAGCTCGAATCGCGGCTCGCCTTCCAGGAACACGCGCTCACGGAACTCAGCGACGCGCTCGCCGCGGCGCGCGACGAGGACGCGCGCAACGCCCTGCTGTTGCAGCGCGTCCTGGACGAACTGCGCCAGATGCGACTCTCGCTGGCCACCCAGCCGCTGGCGGGCGATCCTGCCGGCGAACCGCCCCCGCCGCACTACTGACCGACCGACGATGACCGATTCCCTCCGCGACCAGCTGCTCGGCCTCGGATTCAAGCCGGCGCCCGCCCCGAAGCGCGACCCGCGCAAGCCGCGGCCCGGACGCGGGCCGAAGGCCGGCGGCAAGCCCCGCGCGAAGCCGCCGCGGGATGACATCGACCTCGGCAAGGCGTACGCGATCCGTGCGCAGAAGGAAAAGGACGAGCGCATCGAGGCCGAGCGCCGCAAGCAGGAGGCCGCCCGGCAGCGCCGCGAGGCGCGTGCGCGCCTCGCGAAACTGCTCGAGGGGAACGCCCTGAACGTGCCGGAGGCCGACATCGCGCGCCATTTCGAGTACGGCGGGAAGATCAAGCGGATCCATGTCACCGCCGACCAGCTCCGCGCGCTCAACGCCGGCGAGCTCGGCGTGGTGCAGCAGGACGGCCGGTACCTGCTGGTCACCGCCGCGGTCCTGGCCGAGGCCGGGGAGGTCTTCGCGCCCGCGGTCGCGTTGAAGGTCGACCCCGGCGCGCCGGCCGGCGACGACCCCTACGCGGACCCGAAGTACCAGGTCCCGGACGACCTCGTCTGGTAGGGCGTCACTCCGGGTCGTAATCCAGGTTCGAGGCGAGCCACCGTTCGGCCTGCGCCAGGTCCACGCCCTTGCGCCGCGCGTAGTCGGCCACCTGTTCCTTCGACACGCGCCCGACGACGAAGTACTGGCTGCGCGGGTGGCTGAAGTACCAGCCCGACACCGCCGCGGCCGGCGTCATCGCGAAGCTGCCGGTGAGGGCGATGCCGGTATTCGCGGTCGCATCCAGCATCCGGAACAGCGTCTCCTTCTCGCTGTGCTCCGGGCAGGCCGGGTAGCCCGGGGCGGGGCGGATGCCCCGGTACCGTTCCGCGATCAGCGCCTCCGCGCCGAGCGCCTCGTCCGCCGCATAGCCCCACAGGTCCTTGCGCACGCGCTGGTGCATGCGCTCGGCGAGCGTCTCGGCCAGGCGGTCGGCCAGCGCCTTGAGCAGGATGGCGTTGTAGTCGTCGTGGTCGGCCTGGAACCGGGCGATGTGCGGTTCAATGCCGTGGCCGGCGGTCACGGCGAACGCCCCGATCCAGTCCTGCCGGCCGCTGTCCTTCGGCGCGACGAAGTCCGCCAGGCAGAAGTCCGGTCGCTCCGGCGGCTTGTCCGCCTGCTGGCGCAGGAAGTGCAGCACCTCGCGTCGGCCGTCGCCCAGGTCGACCTCCACGTCGTCGCCGGTCCCATTCGCGGGCCAAAGGCCGACCACAGCGCGCGCCGTGAGCCAGCGCTCGTCCACGATCCGGCGCAGCATGGCCTTCGCGTCCGCGAACAGTTCCCGGGCCTGCGCGCCGACCACCGCATCCTCGAGGATGGCCGGATAGCGCCCCGCGAGTTCCCACGCATTGAAGAACGGGCCCCAGTCGATGAGGTCGACCAGGTCCCCCAGCGGGTAGTCGTCGAACACGGTGATGCCCGGGCACCGCGGGGCAGGGGGGATGTAATCCTCCCAGCCGCCATCGAACCGCTGCGCCCGCGCATGCGCCAGCGACACCAGGCGCTTCCCGCCGTCCCGGTTGCGGTGCCGCTCGCGGATCTCGGCATAGTCCGCCTCGTTGGCCGCCACGAACGGTCCGCGCAGTTCCGGCGACACCAGCGACTGGGCGACGTTGACCGCACGCGAGGCGTCCTTCACCCAGATGGTCGGCGACTTGTAGTGCGGGTCGATCTTCAGCGCGGTGTGCGCCCGCGAGGTCGTCGCCCCCCCGATCAGCAACGGGATCGCGAAGCCCTGGCGCTGCATCTCCTTCGCCACGTGGCCCATCTCCTCGAGTGACGGCGTGATCAGGCCGGACACGCCGATCATGTCGGCGTTCTCCGCCTTCGCGCGGTCGAGGATCACCTGCGCGGGGACCATCACCCCGAGGTCGACGACCTCGAAGTTGTTGCACGCCAGGACCACGCCGACGATGTTCTTGCCGATGTCGTGGACGTCGCCCTTGACGGTCGCCATCACGATCTTGCCGTTGTTCTTCCCGGTGTCGCCGGTGCGCTGCTTCTCGGCCTCGATGTAGGGCAGCAGGTGCGCGACCGCCTTCTTCATCACCCGGGCGGACTTGACGACCTGGGGCAGGAACATCTTGCCGGCGCCGAACAGGTCGCCGACGACGTTCATGCCGTCCATGAGCGGACCCTCGATGACGTCGAGCGGCCGCGTCGCCTGCGCGCGCGCCTCCTCGGTGTCCTCGACGATGTACTGGTCGATGCCGTGGACCAGCGAATGGGTCAGGCGCGCGCCCACCGGCGTGTTGCGCCAGGCCAGGTCCTCGACCTTCTTCCCGCCCTTGCGGCCCTTGTAGCGTTCGGCGATCTCGAGCAGGCGCTCGGTGCCGTCGCCGCGCCGGTTGAGCACGACATCCTCGACCCGCTCGCGCAGCTCCGCGTCGAGGTCGTCGTACAGGGGCAGGGCGCCGGCATTGACGATGCCCATGTCCATGCCCGCGCGGATGGCGTGGTAGAGGAACACGACGTGGATGGCCTGCCGCACCGGCTCGTTGCCGCGGAACGAGAAGGACACGTTCGAGACGCCGCCGGAGACATGGCACAGCGGGAAGCGTCGCTTGATCTCGCGCGTGGCCTCGATGAAGTCGACCGCGTAGTTGTCGTGCTCCTCGATGCCGGTCGCGATCGCGAACACGTTGGGGTCGAAGATGATGTCCTCGGGCGGGAAGCCGACTTCGCCGGTCAGCAGCCCGTAGGCGCGCGCGCAGATCTCGACCTTCCGCGCCGCGGTATCCGCCTGGCCGACCTCGTCGAAGGCCATGACCACGACCGCCGCGCCGTAGCGCCGCACCAGCCTGGCCTGGCGCAGGAACTCCGCCTCGCCCTCCTTCATCGAGATCGAGTTGACGATGCCCTTGCCCTGCAGGCACTGCAGGCCGGCCTCGATCACGCTCCACTTCGACGAGTCGACCATCACCGGCACCCGCGCGATGTCCGGCTCGGCGGCGATCAGGTGCAGGTACTCCACCATCGCCTTGTGCGAATCCAGCATGCCCTCGTCCATGTTGACGTCGAGCACCTGCGCGCCGTTCTCGACCTGCTGGCGCGCCACCGCCACCGCCTCGTCGAAGCGGCCTTCCAGGATGAGCTTCTTGAACTGCTTCGAGCCGGTGACGTTGGTGCGTTCGCCGACGTTGATGAAGTTCGATTGGGGCGTGATCTGCAGCGGTTCCAGGCCGCTGAGCCGCGTCTGCCGGGGCAGGGCGCCGGCGCTCATGCCGCGTCCTCCAGCCGGGGCACCCGGCGCGGCGCCAGGCCGGCGACGGCCGCCGCGATCGCCGCGATGTGCTCCGGGGTGGTGCCGCAGCACCCCCCGACCAGGTTCAGCAGCCCCGCCTCCGCGAACTCGCGCAGCGTGCCCGCCATGTCCCCGGGGGTCTCGTCGTAGCCACCGAAGGCGTTGGGGAGGCCCGCGTTGGGATGCGTGCTCACGTGGGCGTCCGCGACCCGCGACAGCGTGTCCACGTGCGCGCGCAGGTCCTTCGCGCCCAGCGCGCAGTTCAGCCCGATCGCGATGGGCCGCGCGTGGCGCACCGAGTACCAGAACGCCTCGGCGGTCTGGCCGGACAGCGTGCGGCCGGACGCGTCGGTGATCGTGCCGGAGACCATGACCGGCACCCGCGCGCCGCGCGCGTCGAAGGCCTCGGCGATGGCGAACAGCGCGGCCTTGGCGTTCAGCGTGTCGAACACGGTTTCGACCATCAGCACGTCGGCGCCCCCGTTGAGCAGCCCGTCGGCCGCCTCGCGGTAGGCCTCGCGCAGCTGGTCGAACGTGATGGCCCGGAACCCGGGCCGGTTGACGTCGGGGCTCAGCGAGGCAGTCCTGCTGGTGGGGCCCAGCACCCCGACGACGAACCGCGGGCGTGCGGGATCGCGTGCCTCCGCCGCGTCGCAGGCCGCGCGCGCGAGCGCCGCGGCTTCGCGGTTGAGTTCGCCGACCAGGTGCTCCAGCCCGTAGTCCGCCAGCGAGACCGAGGTCGAGTTGAACGTGTTGGTCTCGACCAGGTCGGCGCCCGCCTCGAGGTACGCCGCGTGGATGTCGCGGATGAGGTCCGGGCGGACCAGCGTCAGCAGGTCGTTGTTGCCGCGCTGGTCCCGCGGCTCGTCGCGGAAACGCTCGCCGCGGTAGTCGGACTCTTCCAGCCCGTGGCGCTGGATCATCGTGCCCATCGCGCCGTCGAGCACGAGGATGCGCTCGCGGAGCGCGGTCTCGAGCCGGGCGACGCGGTCCGGGTGCCTCCAGGGAAGTTCGTTCATTGCTGCCGCCTCAGGGTTTGCGGGCGATCATCGAGATCACCTCGAAATGGGGCGGGCGCTTCTCGCGGGTCACCGTTTCGCTCGATGCCAGCACCAGGCCGGCACGGTCCAGGAAGCGGCGCAGTTCCTTTTCGGTGAAGCCCAGGTTGACGTGGCCGTAGGCCTCCACGACCGCGCGGTGCTCGTGGCGCGCCAGGCTCGACAGGAGCAGCTGCCCGCCCGGGCGCAGGACGCGCGCGGCTTCGGCCACCGCCTGCGCGGGCTTCCCGGCATAGGTCAGCGCGTGCATCAGCACGACCAGGTCGAAGGCGCCGTCCTCCAGCGGCAGCGCGTGCATGTCGCCTTCCCGCACCTGGACGTTCGGGAACCGGCGGAGGCGCTCGGCCGCCGCCGCGACGACGCGCGGGCTCGCGTCGATGCAGACGTAGCGGCCCGCGTGGGGCGCGAGGAGTTCGGCCAGCACGCCGTCGCCCGAGGCGATGTCGAGGACGTCGCCGGGCTCGAGCAGGGGCAACGCGGTGCGGGCCAGCGCTTCCCACGTGCGGCCGGGCGAGTAGTGGCGTTCCATGTCGCCGGCCACCGAGTCGGCCCAGTTCTGGTCGGCGGCGCGGGTGGCCAGCACGCCCGGCACTCGCGCGGCGTCCTGGCGCAGCAGCGGGTCGTCGCTGCCGGTGCT
>CAMLHR010000060.1 GCA_946479915.1 uncultured Lysobacter sp. | reverse complement strand
CCAACGACCCCCTGATTAACAGTCAAGTGCTCTAACCGGCTGAGCTATTCGGGCGGGGGTCGCCATTTTGCCGGCGGGCGCCACGCGGCGCAACACGCGCCGACTCCCTACCCCGCGGCCATCGTCGCGCCGATCCCGGCGAACCGCGGCGGGCGGGAAGCTGCCCCTCCCGACGAACCGGAGCGACGCGCATGGACCGACCACGTGGATTCACCCTGATCGAGGCGGCCACCTGCCTGGTGGTGGCCAGCATCCTCATGGCCGTGGCGGTGCCCGCGGCCGGGAACGCGCTCGCACGCACCCGCGCGGCGTCCGCGCGCGCGGCGCTGCTGGCGACCTTCTCGGTGGCGATCGGCCACGCGGCCAGCACCGGCACCGAGGTCGTCCTCTGCCCCGCGACCGGCGAGTCGTGCCTGGATTCCTTCGACTGGAGCGATGGCTGGATCGCCTATGCCGACTTCGACGGCAACCGGCGCCGGGCCGCGGGCGAGACCCTGGTCCACCGGGCCGGCGCGCTGCACGGGGACGTGCGACTGCACAGCACGAAGGGCAGGAAGCGCCTGGTCGTGCAGCCCAACGGCGGCAACGCCGGCTCCAACGTCACGTTCACGCTTTGCGATCGCCGGGGCATCGAAACACGCTGGTGCTCGCCAACAACGGCCGCCTCCGCAGCGGCGAGCCGAAGCGGAAGGCGGCGCGGGGGTGCGTGGAGGCGCTGCGCTAGGGGCAGTCCTCGACCGTGATCGTGTACTGGTTGATGTTGGTCCCCTTGCCCTTGTACGTGCACGTCACCGGCTGCTCGGTGTCGGACGGCGTGCCGAACGTGAGCCCGATGACGTCGCCTTGCGAGACGGTGCCCGCGCCCACGGTGGTCGTCTCGCCGACGCTGCCGGCGTTCGAGGCCGAGATCGTCGCCCCGATCGCCACGTCGTTCCGGGTGACGCCGGTGACGGCGTAGTTGCGGCACACCTTCTCCGTGTAGCTCGAACCCGGATAGGGCAGCGGATCGGCGCCGTTGGAATCGACGCAGGTCACGTCGTCGGTGGTCGTCCGGTTGATCTGGTAGTTGTAGTTCGCCACGGTGATGTTCATCGCGTCGCCCGTGTACTGGGTCGTGCAGGTGAACGGGTTGGGCTGCGTGGCGCCGCTGGTCGCCGGGTTGCAGGTGGCCACGGGGGCGACGCTGAAGGTCGGGTTGACGTTGGTGAACTCGTACGCGTCCAGCCGGATCATGAAGGTGCCGCCTGACCCCGCGTCGTTGTCCGCGCCGCTCCAGGAGCCGTCCGGTTCGAACGGCTGCTCGTCGTCGAGCGCCGCCAGGTCGTCCGTGTCGATCGCACCCCGCATGACCGCCACGCCGGAGTTCGACTTCCGCATGGACGCGACGGCATCGGTCTCGGTGTTGGGGCTCGGGCTGCTGCCGGGCACTACCTTGCCGCGCACGGGCACGTCGGAATCCAGGCTGGTGCGGAAGTCGTTGTTGGACACGACGATCTCGTCGCCGACGGACGGCGACCAGTTGGCGAGCTCGGTCAGGTTGATGGTGGTGAACGGCAGCACGCGCAGCACGCAGGTGCGCATCTGGGCCGCGGTCGGCTCCGCGTCGCCCGTCCCCTCGCAATCCTCCTTCGCCTCGTTGATCGCCTGCAGGGCCTCGTCCTCCAGGTAGTCGATGTACAGGCCCCGGTTGTGCAGCCACTTCAGGCTGGAGGCGCCGTCGACCTCGGACGGCCGCGCGATCGGGATGGGATCGGTCGGCACGTTGAGGGAATAGGTGGTCTCCAGCGCCTGGACCTCGGCCCCGTCCGGGTCGATCAGCACGTTGTAGGTCCCGGCATTTCCGTCGACGAACTTGTCCTCGAGGTACTGCAGCACGAAGTTCTGGTAGTTGGCGGTCGCCGCCGCGGTCGGCACGTAGTCGCTCACCGAATCGCTGGCGCCGTTGTCGGTCGCCAGGAGGTTCATGTAGTCGTTGTACATGTCGGCGGCGACGCGGAAGACGCCGTCCACGCGGATGAGGCGGCACGATTCGGTGTACTCGCCGCTCGTGGTGGGATCGCCCAGCAGGCCGGTCTGGGTGTCGTACAGCTGGTGCGACTCGTGGCTCGCCCTGCGCGGGTCGAACTTCGCCCCGACGACGCCCGCCGGGTCGTGGTGGTCGCGGCAGCAGATGTCGCATTGCGAGCTCTGCACTTCCACGCCCGTCGCGACGCCCGCGGCCGCGGCCGTCGTCGCGTCGTCGGGCACGACGTAGCGCAGGCCGTTCCAGTAGGTGGGGCGCTTGCCGTTGCCGGCCGGCGCATTGTCGTAGTCGCAGGTGCAGCCGGCCACGATGGTCTCGACGCGCGACTGGGCCAGCGCCTCGCTGCCGCTCAGTGCCGCGTAGGTCAGCACGTCGAACCGGGTCTCGATCACGCGCTGGCTGTTGCTCTTGCCGGCGACCTCCGGCTTGGGATTGGTCGCGGCGGTGTCGGACCCGTCGCCGACCGCGATCGGGATGACGCCTTCCTCGCTCGCCGGGTTGACGATGATGATCTCCGGGCCGCGCGGCCCCCCGGTGCTGGCCACCTTGGCGACCTTCGCGGTGTCCTGCGGGGACAGCGCCGCGATCGCGGTTTCCAGCTGCACCTGCTGCGATGCGCCGGTCGCGTCGGTCCAGGCCACCGCGACCTGGATCCGCTTGAACTCGTTGTTGGTGACATGGTTCGCGGCGGTCTCGCCCGTGTCCGCGACCGCGGCGAAGCTGCCACCGGCTTCCGGGTAGGCGAACCGGTCCACGGTCCACGTGCGGGTGTAGGCGACGCCGTCGATGGTCACCGCGGCGTCGTTCCCGTCGGTGTAGGACTGGAACTCGGCGCGGTCACGGTACCCCTCGAAGTACTCGATCTTCTCGGTCGCCAGCGCGAGCGCGGCCGACTGGGCGCGCGATTCGGCCCCGGCCTTGAACAGCGCGCTCTGCAGCGCCGCCAGGGACAGCAGCCCGAAGCTCATCACCACGACCGAGACGAGGACCTCGATCAGGCTGAAGCCGGGGCTGCGGGATGCGCGATTGGAATGCATGGCGGGTTCCTCAGAATGCGACGCCGGCGTCGAGCCAGGAGCCCGCGACGCGGCCGAAGCGCGCGCTGGCCGGCAGTTTGTGCGTGTCGCCGCTGACCGACGTGTCGTCGTAGACGATGGTGATGTTGCCGCTGATCTCCACGTCGCCCTCGACGATCATGGCGCCGAAGATCTTGATGTCGCCGTTGCCCTTGACCTGCGCGGTGTTGTCGTCGCTGTGGACGAACATCATCCCGTAGAAGACGACGTTGCTGTTGAGCTGCAGGTCCGTGCCCGAGGGCTGGTGGATGACCACGATCGCCGGGTTCTCCGGGGTGCCCACGTTGTTCGGGATCTCAGTGCACCCCGTGGGGATGTAGATGATGCCGGACGATGCCGTCGTGAGGTCGGCGCAGGACGCCGCGATGTCCGCGTCGAACTCCTCGCGCATGGCGTAGTCGACGCAGTTCTGCGTCCCCGTGTCGCCGCACGTCTCGAGGGTGATGCCGACCGCGTCCTCGGCGGCCTGGTAGTCGATGTTGAAGGTGAACTCGAACAGCGAGTCGTCCGTCGGGTCGGTCGGCTTGTCGAGCTCCACGCCGCTGGCGTCCTCGCCGGGGAAGAACTGCAGGTCGGGCAGCACGCCGAGCCCGCCGTCCTTGTCCACGATGTCCTCCATCTCGCGCTTGACCGGCCCGATGTGGCCGGACAGGAACTCCGAGCTGCTGCCGCCGCTGCAGGTGCAGTCGTCGGTGGTCGCGCAGGTGGTCTTCAGTTCGTTCTCGGGCGTCCCCTTGAGGAAGTCGCCGATGTGGCAGGTCGTCACGCTGCCGTTGGTGTAGACATCGGCGTCCTGCGGCGTCCAGATCGAGGCCGGCAGGCCGTAGCCGCCCGCGTTCGGCGCCGCGACGATCTGCGCGTTGCCCAGGCCCTTGACCAGGCCGCTGGCGACCAGGGGCACGGCGGCGCTGGGCATGAAGGTGTTGTAGGTGGCCCACGCCTCCTTGACGATCGAATCCGATCCCTCGCCGGTCAGCGAGGCCTGCGACACGAGGGTCAGGGTGATGCGGTTGCCCGACACCGGCTCGAGGGCGCAATGCACGTTGGTCAGGTCGGTGGTGTCCAGGCGGCAGAGCAAGGCGCCGACCGCGGTGTCGGCCGCGAAGTCCGCATCGCCGCCAACGCCGTCCTCGACCTGCGCGGCCGCCGGGATCACGCTGGTGTACGGGAGCTCCCTGGACCCGTCGACCGTCCCGTCCACGGTCCAGAAATAGAGCTGCGCGCGCCGGGTCGCGTCGCGTTCGGACAGGCAGGGATGGCCCGCCGGCGGACTGGCCACGTCGGCGCAACTGGCCCAGTGCTCCGAACCCGTCGCGAACCAGCCGCCGTCGGCGACTTCGTCCGAGATCAGCCGGTCGCGGTTCGCCTTCAGGTACTCGCCCGCCAGCGCGAGCGCGTACTCGGCGGACTGCTCCGCGATGCGCGCGCGGTTCTGGTTGGTCGTCGTGCGCTGCTCGAAGTAGCCCACGCTGGTGGAGAACAGCACCATCGCGGTGATGATCACCAGCAGGATCAGGGTGACCGCGAGCGTCGAGACGCCGCGCTGGCCGGGAGGGATGCGATCGGGTCTGGTCATGGCGTCGGGGCTTCGCTGCAGTCGGCGACGAGCGCGCGCAGGCAGTTCGCGCGCACCTTGACGTTGGAGGACACCGTGCGCGACGTGTCCGTGTCGCTGCGCAGGTGTCCGGTGAGGGTGAACTTGATCTCGCGGATCTGCATCGGGGTGTAGCCGGTGGCGGTGATCTCCTGGGCGCCATGGCTGGAGTCGCCATCGCCGTCGACGTCGACGGTGAAGGCCTCGATGTCGATCGCGCGCGGATCGCTCAGCGCACACCAGCCGCTGGCGGCGCACGGCACCGGGTACTTGGCGTAGTCGGGGCTCGCGCCGTCGCAGGCCGGCGAGTTGCCCGCGCTGCTCTCCCCGGCCTCGATCACCCCGACGGTCTCGCCGCCGATCGTGGCGGTCGTGCGGCGGATGGCGCGCACCTCCGCGTTGGCGAGGTCGATCTGGCCGGCCGTGCCGGGACTGCGGTCGTAGGCGTAGACGATGCAGTGCGCCCCCGCGGTCGACGTGTCCACCAGCACCGGCGAGAACTCGGAGAACGCCGTGGCCGACGTCGTGGCCACGTAGGACATGGCGTCCTCGTCGTAGCCGGCGCGGCGCAGCTCGTCGGCGATGTGTTGGCTGATCGTGCGCAGCTCCTGGGTCAGCCGCGCCGACTGCACGTAGTCCGAATTGGCCCGGACGCTGCTGATGGTGAAGGCGAGCATGGCGCCGACCACGACCAGGCCGGCGACGAGCGCCACCATCAGCTCGACCAGGCTGAAGCCGGCCGCGTGGCGGCGGGCGCTCACAGCGAGCACCTCCGGTTGGTGAAGCGCGGCATCTTGTCCGGCGCATCGGACGGCTCGCAGGTCACCGCGCGGCCCCGGGTGTCGACGTAGAAGTTCAGGCGGTAGTCCTGGCCGCCGTCCGGCGCCTTGAGCGCGATCCCGCCCCAGTCGCTGCTGTCGGTGATGCCGCCGCGCTTGGGGTCGATCACCGCGACGCCGGTGTTGTTGCCGAGCGTCGGCGTGCCGACGGCGGTGACGCCGTTCCAGTCCCCCGTGGCGCCCGGATACACGGACACCGCGCAGAAGTCCGCCGCGGTCGGGTCCGCCTCGAAGCAGTCGCAGGCCGTGCTGTCGGCCGGATTGGCCGTCTCGCTGACCCCGATGCAGAAATCGCCCGAGGCGTTGACCAGGCTCACCTTCAGGAGCTGGTCCCGGCGCAGGGCCTCGAACCGGGCCGTGTTCCAGGCGGACACGAGCTGCTCGGAGGCGCCCTCGAGCATCGTCCGCTGCCGGTAGGCCGTGAACGACGGCACGGCGACCGCCAGCAGGATCGCCAGGACCGCGACGGTGACCAGCAGTTCGATGAGGGTGAAGCCCGTGGCGCGCATACGCATCGGCATCGCCGTGTTGTTGCCCCGCAGGCATCTCACCAAGCGGGGCAGCGCGCCGCAACCCGGGGACGACGAACGGCGGCCGGTTCCCGACCGGCGCCCCCCGCGACTGTGCGCCCGGTCACGGTCGCGGGTCGGCCGATCTCCGATGGTAGGAATCTCCGATGGTAGGATTCCGCCGACACCGGGGAGGGGGTCGCCATGAAGCGCCACGCAGGTTTCACGCTGATCGAACTGATGATCGTGATCGTCGTCATCGCGATCCTCGCCGCGATCGCCATCCCGATGTTCGGGGAGCAGCTCGCGAAGAGCCGGCGGTCCGAGGCCATCTCGACGCTGTCCGACCTGATGCTGCGCCAGGAGAAGTGGCGCGCGAACCATGCCACGTACGGCACGCTTGCCGACGTCGGCGGCGCGACCTTCAACAACGGCTACGAGCACTACACGTACAGCGTGTCGGCGAACGACGGCACCGACGTGCTGCTCACCGCGACGCCGAAGGGCGCGCAGGTGGGCGACCGTTGCGGGAACTTCCTGCTCAGGATCGACGGCAACAACAACAACGACCCGGCCGGCCAGGTGGACAAGACCACCAGCACCGGCGTGGACCGCTGCTGGAACTGAGTCGCGTCACCAGCAGGCCTCGAAGGCCTCCTCGCTCCCGTCGCCGGCGCGCCTGACGCCGGTGTGGTCGATCGACAGCGTGCCGCAGGCCGCGTCGGCCTCGGCCTGGCGCCCTTGCGGGACGGCCTCGATGCGGAACGTGTCCTGCGTCGGCTCGCCGGCGGCGAAGCCGACCGCGTAGTGCGCCGAGACCTCGCCGGAGCAACCGTCCAGCGTCGCCGTCGCGTACGAGAGTTGCAGCGTGTAGTGGCGCTCCACGGCCTGCGCCGCTTCGGCGAGGCAGCCTTCCGCGGCCGCCCGCCGGGTCTTCGTCATCGCGAACTCGTAGCTCGCCACCGCGGCCGCCATCAGGATGCCGACGACCGCGATCGCGATCAGCAGCTCGATGAGGGTGAAGCCGGCCGGCCTGCCTCGGTGCGTCATGTCAGTCCCTCAGGATCTCGCGCCAGGAGATGCGCCGGGCGGCGCCTCCCTGCGGGTTCATCGTGATCGATCCCAGCGTGCCCGTGGACCCGCCGACGACCAGCAGCGTCTCGATGAGGC
>CAMLHR010000059.1 GCA_946479915.1 uncultured Lysobacter sp. | reverse complement strand
AGCGGTTGAGGTCCGCGCCCACGACGGCCGCGACATCGGTGGGCGGCGGGGCCGCGGTGCCCTGGTACGGCATCGGCACGACCGCGATGGGCAGGGCTGCCGCGTTGCCGCCGACGATGTCGATCTCGAGGCCCTGCTGCTGGGCCATCGCGGCCAGTGGCAGGAAGAAGGCGAACAGGCACGGCAACCAGCGCAGCGGTCGTTTCATCGGCAATCCCTTTCGATTCGGCACGGCGACGCGAACACGTAACAGCTTGGCCGTTAACGTCCTCTCAAAGATGAACGATGGCTTGCCGGCGCCGTGTCAGCGGATGCCCCGCTCGTCGAGGACCTTCCGGATGACCGGGTCGTCCGGCGCCAGCGCGCGGGCGCGGAGGAACATCGCCCGCGCACCCGCCGGGTCCGGCGGGACGCCCTGCCCGTCCGCGAGGAACACGCCGAGCAGCGCGCAGCCCAGCGCATCGCCGCCGTCGCAGGCGCGCCTTGCCAGGTCGGCGGCCCGGACGGGATCCCTGGGCACCTCGTTGCCCAGGGACGTCCGCCACGCCAGTTCCCGGCAGGCCGCCGCCTCGCCGGCGGCACACCCGGACTCCGCCGCCTGCAGGACGTCCACGACCTGGAGGCCGAGGCAGCTGCCCTCGCGGCCGCCGTCGCAGGCGAGGCGGTAGTAGTGCCGCGCCTTGTCGTAATCGCGGACAGCCGCGTGGTCCGGTCCGGCCTTGGGTCCACCGCTCTGGTAGAGGACGCCGAGGGCTGCGCAGGCGTCCATGTCCCCCAGCGTGCAGGCGCGTTCGTACATGCGCGCGGCGCGGGCGTAATCGGGCCGGTCCACGAATGGCGACATGCCGAAGGCATGGTCGCCGACCTCTTTGCAGGCGGCGACGTCGCCGCGCTCGCAGTCCGCGTCCCGCCCGTCGAGCCGCATCAGCCGTTCGAACGCGTCGCAGCTCGCCGCCAGCCCCTGCTGGCACGCGCGCTGGTGGTAGTGGAGCGCCGCGACGTGGTACCGGGGGATGGTGCCGCCAGGCGGGTTGGTGTCGGGCTTCCCCTCGTACATGCGCCCTGCCGCGGCACAGGCGGCGGCGTCACCCGCCTGGCATGCGCGCTCGTATCCGTCGGTCGCCCGGCGGGCGTCCGTGGGGGCATCCGCGTCCTGCGCGGACACCAGGGCCGGCAACGCCGCCAACAACAGGGCCAGCAACATCCTCGACATGACGCGTCCTCCCGGGGTCCTGGTGGGTAATACGTCGCCCGGCACGATCACCGGTCCTGCGCCTCGAAGTTGAGGATCAGGGTCCGGTTGAAGACGGACTCGAAGCCCGCGTACGGCAGGGGCTGGGCCTTGAGCACGGCGGCCTCGATCGAGCGGCGACCCTGCTCGTCGTAGGGGCAGCTCGCGTCCACCTTCGCATCGATCACCTGGCCGCCCTGGACCTGCCGGATGACGATCCGGCAGCGCTGGCCGAGCGGCACGGTGTCCGGACGGGTCCACTGGCTCACGATCGCCCGCTGCAGGGCCGCCTGGTAGCGGGCGAGGAGGCTCGCATCCGGTCCTTCGTTCCCCGGCGGTGGGCTCTCGGGCTGGCTGTCCATGCGCGCGGCTTCCTGCGCCGCCGCGAGCTGGTCGAGCTTCTGCTGCGCGCGTTCGGCTTCGCGCGCGACCTCCTCCCGTTGCCGCCGGATCGCATCGAGCTGCTGCTGGATCCGCTGCCGCTCCATCTCGCTCTGCCGCGCCCGCTCGCGCTCGATCTCCTCCTGCCGCTGGCGCTCGGTGAGGTCGATCTGCTCCTGCCGCCGGCGCTCCTCCTGTTCGCGCTCGGCCGCCTCGCGGTCGGCGATCGCCCGCTCGGACGCGCGGTCCTGTTCGACCGTGTCCGGCTCGGGGATGCGTTCCTGCGGGACGGGCTGGGGTTCGGGGAGCTGCGGGACGGGTTCGATCATGGGCCGCGGCGGCGGGATCTCCTCGCGCCGGACCGGCTCGGGTTCCGGTTCGGCCGGGGCCGGCTCGGCCGGGTCGGGGCGCTCGAGCAGCACCTGCTGCATCGCCGGCGACAGCGCGTCCGGGCTGATGAGCTCGGCCTCGATCACCGGGCCCGCCGCGGACACCGGCGCGGTGTTGCGCGTCCACCAGATGCCCAGGAGCGCGATCGCGAACAGCAGCACGTGCAGGCCCAGGGCCAGCACCGCCGCCTGCACGGTATCGGCGCGCGTCTCCTTCATGGGCGCGCGTCAGCCCCCGGCCTCGGCCGGCTGGCTCATCAGGCCGGCGCGCTCCACGCCCGCCTGCGTCTGCAGCGCGGTCAGCACCTCGTAGACCACCTGGTAGGGCGTGTCGCGGTCGCCGGCGACGTACACGGGGACGTCGGGGTTCTGGCGCACGAACGCGGCGACCTGCGCGGCCATCTCGTCCGCGGTCACGGCACGCTGGTCGCCGCCGCCGACGGTCAGGAACAGGTTGCCGTCGCGGTCCACGCTGACGATCACGGGGTCGTGCCGCTGCTCCAGCGGGCGCGCGTCGGACTGCGGCAGTTCGATGTCCACGCCGAGGTTCAGCAACGGCGCGGTGACCATGAAGATGATCAGCAGCACCAGCATCACGTCGATGTACGGCACGACGTTGATGTCGGCCTTGAGCCGGCGCTTGCGGCGGCGGTAGCCAACGGTCATCGCGCTACTCCGCGTGCGACTGGCGCTCGAGGATCGATGCGAACTCCTCGGAGAAGGCCTCGTAGCGCACCGCGATCCGCTCGACCTTGGTGGCGAAGCGGTTGTACGCCCACACCGCCGGGATCGCGGCGAACAGGCCCATCGCGGTGGCGATCAGCGCCTCGGAAATGCCCGGCGCGACGGTGGCGATGGTCGCCTCCTTGACGCTCGCCAGGCCCTGGAACGAGATCATGATGCCCCACACGGTGCCGAACAGGCCGACGTAGGGGGCGATCGAGCCCACGTTCGCGAGGAACTCGAGGTTGTGCTCCAGCCCGTCGAGTTCGCGCGCGGTGGCCACGCGCATGCCGCGCTGCGCGCCTTCCAGCTGCAGGCGGCTGTCGGCGACGCGGCGCTGGCGCGAGTACTCGCGGAAGCCCGATTCGAAGATCGCCTCCATGCCGCCGACGTCGCGGTTGCGCTGGCTGGCGCCGGCGTAGAGCTTGGAGAGGTCGGCGCCGGACCAGAAGCGCTCCTCGAACGCCTCGGCCTCGCGCTCGGCGCGGTCGAGCACCTTCTTCTTGCGGAAGATGATCACCCACGAGGCGATCGAGGCGAACAGCAGCAGCAGCATCACCAGTTGCACCGGCAGCGAGGCATGCAGGACGAGTTGCAGCATGTCGAGCTCGCCGCCCGGCGCGGGCGCCTGCTGCGTCAGTTCCTCGATGCCGGCCACGGTGTCCTGGGGGAGCGGCTCGACCGCGGCGGCGAGCATGGGCAGCAGGTTCATTCGGGCGGGGTCTCCTGGGAAGCCAAATCCGGTTCTTCGGCGAATTCGTCGAACAGTGCCTGGGGCAACGGCCGCGGCCGGAAGCCGGACGCGCCCAGCACCGCGACGCGGACCTCCGCGTCGAGCAGCAGCACGCCGTCGCGGCGGATCGACTGCGCGAACACGAGGCTGGCGCGCCGGCACGCACGGAGCGACGCCGTCACCTCCAGCCGGTCGTCCAGCCGGGCCGGCGCGCGGAAGTCGATCCGCATCGCCCGCACCGCGAAGACCAGGTCGTGCTCCCTGCGCAACCGCTCCTGCGACTTCCCGCGCGCGCGCAACCATTCGGTGCGTGCGCGCTCCAGGAAGGCGACGTACTGCGCGTGGTAGACCACCCCACCGGCGTCGGTATCTTCCCAGTAGACCCGGACCGGGTGGATGAACGGCGCCCTACTCATCGAACAGGTCGGCCGCGCCGGCCTTCGGCTTCAGGCCGAGGTGGCGATAGGCCTTGGCCGTCGCCATGCGCCCGCGCGCGGTGCGCACCAGGTAGCCCTGCTGGATGAGGTACGGCTCGATCACGTCATCGAGGTTGCCGGGTTCCTCGCTCAGGGCGGCCGCCAGCGACTCGACGCCGACGGGGCCGCCGTCGAACGCGTCCACGATCGTGCGCAGCATGCGGCGGTCGAGCTCGTCGAACCCCTCCGGGTCCACCTTGAGCATCTTCATCGCCGCGTCGGCCACCGCGCGGTCGATGTGGCCGTCGGCGCGGACCTGCGCGTAGTCGCGCACGCGGCGCAGCAGGCGGTTGGCGATGCGCGGCGTGCCGCGCGACCGGCGCGCGATCTCGCCGGCGCCCTCCGCGTCGCAGTCGATCGACAGGATCCTCGCGGAGCGGCGGACGATGCGGGCGAGTTCCTCCGGCGTGTAGAACTCCAGGCGCTGCACGATCCCGAACCGGTCGCGCAGCGGCGCGGTCAGCAGGCCCGCGCGCGTGGTCGCGCCGATGAGGGTGAAGGGCGGCAGGTCCAGCTTGATCGAACGCGCCGCCGGGCCCTCGCCGATCATGATGTCGAGCTGGAAGTCCTCCATCGCCGGGTACAGCACTTCCTCGATGGCCGGCGACAGGCGGTGGATCTCGTCCACGAACAGCACGTCGTGGGGCTGCAGGTTCGTCAGCAGCGCGGCCAGGTCGCCGGCCTTCTCGATCACCGGGCCGGACGTCTGGCGCAGGCCGACGCCGAGCTCGTTGGCGATGACGTGGCTGAGGGTGGTCTTGCCCAGGCCCGGCGGGCCGAACACCAGCACGTGGTCCAGCGCCTCGCCGCGGGCCCTGGCGGCCTCGATGTAGACCTGCAGCTGTTCGCGGACTGGCTGCTGGCCGAGGTACTCGTCCAGCCGCCGCGGCCGGATCGAGGCCTCGATGGCCTCGTCCTCGTCCGTCGCCGCCCCCGCCACCACCCGTTCCGCTTCGCTCATGCCCCCATTATCGCCCTAGATCTCCACCTGCGAGCCGAGCTCGACGAGGCGGTTGCCGGGGATGCGGAAGAAGCCGCTCGCCGGGGCCGCATTGCGGTGCATGACCGAGAACAGCCTGTCGCGCCACAGCGGCATGCCCGAATGCTTCGTGCTGGCGACGATGGTCTCGCGGCTGGCGAAGTACGTCGTCTCCATCGGGTCGAAGTGGATCCCGCCCTGGTCGCAGGAACGCATCAGCGCCAGCGGCACGTCCGGCGTCTCCATGAAGCCGAACCGCACCAGCACCCGGTGGAAGTCCTCGCCGATCTCGTCCATGCGCAGCCGCCGCGACGGCGTCGCGTAGGGCACGTCCAGCGTCTCCACCGTCAGGAACACGTTGCGCTCGTGCAGCACCTTGTTGTGCTTGAGGTTGTGCAGCAGCGCGTGAGGCACCACGTCCTTGTCCGCCGTCAGGAACACCGCCGTGCCCGGCACCCGCACCGGCGGGGCCAGCATCAGGCCCGGCAGGAACGTGTCGAGCTGGATGCCCTCCTTCCGGACCTCCTCGTGCAGCAGCTGCCGGCCGTGGCGCCAGGTGCGCAGCAACGTGAACAGCGCCAGGCCGAGCACGACCGGGAACCAGCCGCCGAGGAAGATCTTGGCGCCGTTGGCGATGACGAAGCCCAGGTCGCCAATGAAGAACAGCACGCACAGCGGGAGCACCCACCAGCGCCACCTCGGCCACAGGGCGCGGGCGACCAGCGCCAGCAGCAGCGTGTCGATCAGCATCGTCATCGACACGGAAATGCCGTATGCCGTCGCGAGTGCCGACGAACTGCCAAAGCCCAGCACCAGCCCGACCACGACCACCATCATCGACCAGTTGATCGCCGGGATGTAGATCTGCCCGATGGTCTCGCTGGAGGTGTGGCGGATCGCCATGCGCGGGATGTAGCCCAGCTGCATCGCCTGGCGCGCCACCGAGAACCCGCCGGTGATCACCGCCTGCGAAGCGATGACGGTGGCGGCGGTGGCCAGCACCACCATCGGCATCCGCCCCCATTCCGGCACGCCGACATAGAACGGGTTGCGGATGGCAGCCGGGTCCTCGAGCACCAGCGCGCCCTGGCCAAGGTAGTTGAGCATCAGCGCGGGCAGGACGAAGAAATACCAGGCGTAGCGGATGGGCCTCGCGCCGAAATGGCCCATGTCCGTGTAGATCGCCTCGCCGCCCGTCACCGCAAGCACCACGGCGCCCAGGATGAAGATCCCGCCGAGCTGGTGCTCCGCGAAGAACCGCATGGCCCACCACGGATTGACCGCCTGCAGCACCTCGGGCTCGTGCAGGATGTTCAGTACGCCGAGCACGCCGAGCACGGCGAACCAGATGAAGGTGACCGGGCCGAACACCCGGCCGACCTTTTCCGTCCCGAACCGCTGGGTCGCGAACAGCGCCACCAGTACCAGGAGCGCGATCGGGACGATCCATTCCGACAGCTGGGGAGCAGCAACCTCGAGGCCTTCCACCGCCGACAGCACCGAGATGGCCGGGGTGATCACGCCGTCGCCGAAGAACAGGGACGCGCCGAACACCCCGAGGATGCCGACGAGGTACGTCGAGCGGCCACCCTTGCGCAGGCTGCGCTGCGCCAGTGCCATCAACGCCATGATGCCGCCTTCGCCGTCGTTGTCCGCGCGCATGATGATCGTCACGTACTTCAACGTGACCACGATCATCAGCGACCAGAACACCAGCGACAGGATGCCGAGCACCGTGTCGTGGTTCGCGACCAGGCCGTAGTGCGGGGAAAATGCCTCCTTCAGCGTGTACAGCGGGCTGGTCCCGATGTCGCCGAAGACGACGCCGACCGCCGCGAGCACGAGTCCCGCGATGCTGGCGCTGCCATGCCCCTGCTTGCCGTGCGCGGTCATCGCAGCGCGGACTTCAGTGCCTTGCGGATGATCGCCGCGGCATCGTCGCCGTCGGCCCTCGCGTCGCGGGCCATCCGCGCCGCTTCGGCCGGCTTGTACCCCAGCTGCTGCAGGGCGACCACGGCTTCCGACTGCGGGTCGGCCGGCACGCCACCGGCGGCGAACGGCGCGCCGCCTCCCGGGAAGTCCGCCGCGCGGTCGCGCAACTCGACCACCATGCGCTCGGCCGTCTTCTTGCCGATCCCGGGGATGCGGGTCAGCGCGGCGATGTCCCCGGCCTGCACGAGCCGTGCGAAGTCGTCCACGCTCACCCCCGACAACACCGCGAGCGCGATCTTCGCGCCGATGCCCGACACCTTCTGCACCTCGCGGAACAGCCGCCGCTCGCCCTCGCGCAGGAAGCCGTACAGCGACACGCTGTCCTCCTTCTGCGCGTAGTGGGTGAACAGCGACACCTCGCACCCGAGGTCGGGCAGGTCGTAGAAGGTGCTCATCGGCGCCTCGAGCTCGTAGCCGACGCCATTGACGTCGACCACCA
>CAMLHR010000058.1 GCA_946479915.1 uncultured Lysobacter sp. | reverse complement strand
CGCGACCCGATGGCGATGAAGCCGTTCTGCGGCTACAACTTCGCCGACTACTTCGCGCACTGGCTGTCGTTCGACGACGGCAGGAACAGGCTGCCGAAGGTCTTCCACGTCAACTGGTTCCGAAAGGGCGACGACGGCAAGTTCCTGTGGCCGGGCTTCGGCGACAACCTGCGCGTCCTCGAGTGGATGATCGGCCGGGCCGAGGGCAAGGCCGGCGCGGTCGAGACGCCGATCGGGTTCCTGCCGGCGGACGGCGCGCTGGCCCTGGACGGGCTCGACCTGGGCGCGGAGGCACGCGACAAGCTGTTCGGTTTCGACCGCGAGGGCTGGCGCGCGGAGTTCGCGAGCATCGGCGAGTACCTCGACAGCTACGGACCGCGGATGCCGCAGGCGCTCAGGGACGAACAGCAGCGCATCGCCGACGCGCTCGCCTGACCCGGGGCGTCCCCGGCCTGCCGGCGCCATGAGCGGGATCCCGTTGCCGCCCACGCCGGCGGCCGCCTACGCGCAGGCGTTTGCGCTCCATCGCGACGGCCGGCCCGACGAGGCGCTGCAGTTGCTCGAAGCCATGCTGCAGCGCTGGCCCGGCCATGCGGATGGCCGCAACCTCGCCGGCGTGCTCTGCATGATGCGGCGCGACTACCCGGCCGCCGTGCGCCACATGGAGCGGGCGGTGGCGGACGGTGCGGGCGCCGGCGTGCTGGCCAACCTCGGGTTCGCGTACCAGGCGCTGGGCGACCTGCCGCGCGCGGCACGCGCCTACGAGGCCGCCACCCGCCGGGAACCCGGGCTGGCGTTCGCCTGGCAGAAGCTCGGTGAACTGCAGGAACGGCAGGGCGGGCCCGAGGCGGCGCTCGCTTCCTGGCGGCGCGCGGTGGCGCTCGATCCCGGCGACCTGAAGAGCATGGGCCAGGCGCTGGAGCTGCGGCGCCACCTGGCGGACTGGGATCCGGACGCCGGACCCTCGCCGTCCGACCTCATCGAAGGGTTCCTGGGCAACGCCCGGTCCGATTTCTCGCCGGGGCTGCTGCTCGCCCTGCCGGAGGCCGACGCGGCGACCCAGAAGGCGGCAGGCGCGCGCTTCGCACGCTCGCAATGGCCGCACGCGCTGGCGGCGCCGCCGCTCGCCGCGCACCCGGAGCCGCTCGACGGGCGCCGCCTGCGCGTGGGCTACCTGTCCACGGACTTCCGCAACCACGCGGTGTCGTTCCTCGCGCTGGAAGTCATCGCCGCGCACGACCGGGCGTCCACGGAGGTCTTCCTCTATTCGTACGGGCCGCCCGTCGCCGACGATCCGTGGCGCGACGCCGCGGTCGCGGCCGCGGACCATTTCGTGGACGTCGACGCGCTCGACGACGCGGCGGCGGCCGCGCGCATCGCAAGGGACCGGATCGACGTCCTCGTGGACCTCAACGGCTACACGCTGCACGGACGCCCGGGCATCCTCGCGTTGCGTCCCGCGGCGGTGATCGCGGGCTGGATCGGTTACGTCGGGACGCTCGGCGAGTCGCGGCTGGCCGACTACGTCATCGGCGACGCGATCGCGACGCCGCCGGCGCTCGCGCCGCACTTCAGCGAGTCCTTCGCGCTGATGCCGCGCTGCTTCCAGCCGAACGGGCGGTTGCGCGACCTGCCACCGCCACCGGCCCGCGCCAGCGAGGGCTTGCCGGAAGACGCGGTGGTGTTCTGCAGCTTCAACCAGACGCACAAGCTGCATCCCGCGCTGTGGGACGACTGGTGCCGCATCCTCGACGGCGTCCCCGGCAGCGTCCTGTGGCTCGTGCCGCCGCGCCATGCCATCGGCGAACGCAACCTGCGCGCGGAAGCCGCGCGCAGGGGCATCGATCCCGCACGACTCGTGTTCGCCACGCAGCGTTCGCGCGAACGGCACCTGGCGCGCGTCGGGCTGGCCGACGTGGCGCTGGATTCCTGGCCGTACAACTCGGGAACGACCGGCAGCGACGCGTTGCGCGCGGGCGTCCCGCTCGCGTGCTTCCTGGGCGACACCTTCGTCGGCCGCATGGCGGGCAGCCTGCTGCACGCGATCGGGCTGGCCGATGCGGTCTGCGCCGACCGCGACGGCTACGTGGCCTTCGCGATCGCGCTCGGCAACGACGACGCCCTGCGCGACGACTGGCGGCGACGCGTGCGCGATGGGGTCCGGGCGTCGTCGCTCTTCCGGCCCGCCGACTGCGCGCGCGACCTGGAACGCCTGTTGCGCGCGATGCACGCCGACCGCCTGTCGGGTCGACGGGGTCCGATCGGGCCTTAACGCGCCCGGTCGCGCGTTCCGGCCAGCGCGGGTGGCATTGGTGCGTTGCAGCAACTTCCGCAGGCCTGCGGGCGCGCCACCTGAATGCACGGAATTAACAACTCATCCCCTTGAAAGCAAAAGGAAAACATCCCTTTCTTGACATGGCCTCCACCCCTGCTTCCATCTGCCGTAAAAATTGCGTTATGCTCGGCGAAGCCAAGCGCGGGGGCCTCGCGGTTTCGGGTTTGGCTCATGTCTGAGCTGCTGCACTTACCAAAAATTTTTGGAGAGAAAGCGAGATGATCAACCTTAAGAAGCTGCCGAGCGCGATCCAGTTCGCGCTGTTCGTCGGCGCCGCTTCGCTCGCCTCGGGCAACGCGCTTGCCCAGGACGACGACGAGGACGGTACCGAACAGGAAGCCACCACCCTTGACCGCATCCAGGTCACGGGCTCCCGCCTGAGCCGCGCCGACATCGAAGGCGGTACCCCCGTCATCGTCATCGACCGCGACCAGATCGACGCCACCGGTGACGTGTCCGTCGCCGACGTGCTGCGCGACAGCACCTTCGCCTCGTTCGGCAACTTCAAGCCGCAGTCGGGTAGCTCGGCCCAGTCGCTCGCGACCGTCGACCTGCGCGGCCTCGGTTCGGGCCGCACGCTGGTCCTGATCGACGGCCGTCGCGCCCCGACCGCCCCGCAGGCGGCGTCCTCGGGTTCCGACATCAACTCGATCCCGCTGGCCGCGGTCGAGCGCATCGAGATCCTGTCCGACGGCGCCTCGGCCGTGTACGGTTCCGACGCGATCGGCGGCGTGGTCAACATCATCCTGCGCAAGGACTACAACGGCGTCGAGCTCCGTTACGGCGTCCAGCAGACCGAAGTCAAGGGCGGCGACCTGGAAGAGGGTTCGCTGACCTTCGGCGTGTCGAGCGACCGTGGCCGCCTGATCGGTGGCGCCGGCTTCTCCGACCGCGAGATGGTGTTCACCCGCGACCAGATCGGTTACGTGCTGGGCTCCTCGCTGTTCGGCAACAACTACTACGCCTGGGGCGGCACCCCGCCTGGCTCCGCCGCCGGCGGCCCGGCGATCGTTCCGGGCTACGCCTGTAACGACGAAGGCTTCTGGCTGACCAGCAACGGCCTGTGCTCGTACGACTTCAACGCGGTCGCCGCGAACGAAGCGTCGATCAACAACAAGTCGCTGTTCCTGCGTGGTGACTACCAGATCAACGACGACTGGTCGGTCTACAGCACCGCGACCGTCACCCGCGTCAACAGCTTCGGCCGTTACGCGCCGGCGCCGGGCGTGGTCGCCGTCGACGACGGCACCCGCCAGGACATCAACAACGGCGTGCGCTGCGACGAGACCGGCACCCCCACGGGCGAGTGCGCCCCGGGCACGACCGACGGCCTGCCGACGTACTACTTCCACCGCTTCGCGGCGGGCGGCAACCGTGACGACACCGTCGATGGCACCAACACCGACTTCCTGGTCGGCTTCGAGGGCCAGCTGACCGACACGATCGGCGTGGACTTCGGCGTCCGTCGCACGAACTACAAGATCAACACCCGCGGCAACGGCTATGTCGTCGCCCCGCTGGCGGCCCTGGCGGCCAACCGCGGCGACTACGACTTCCGTGACCCGTTCGGTGCGGACGCGGCGACGCTGCAGAGCTTCACCGTCACCATCAGCCGCGTGTCCGAGTGGAAGACCGAGGAAGTCTACGGCCTGGCCCACTTCGACCTGTTCGAGATGGGCGGCGGTATCTCCAACGCCGTCATCGGTGCCGAGTACCGTGAAGACACCTTCGTCGACCAGTACGACTCGCTGTCCGAGTCGGGCACGGTCATCGGTTCGGCGGGCAACTCGTCGGCCGGCGACCGCACGGTCGGTGCGGCGTACTTCGAGTGGCTGCTGCCGTTCACCAGCACGTTCGACATCACGCTGGCCGGCCGCCACGACCGTTACAGCGACTACGGCAGCGACTTCTCGCCGAAGATCTCGGCCCGCTGGCAGCCGCTGGACAACCTGACCCTGCGTGGTTCGTTCGGCCAGGGCTTCCGTGCGCCGCCGCTGGACATCCTGTCGCAGAAGACGACGTTCTCGGCCGAGCCGGTCAAGGATCCCGCGTCCTGCCTGGCCGTCGGTTCGCCGTCGACCTGCACCATCCAGGTCAACACCTTCTTCATCGCCAACCCTGAGCTGCAGTCGGAGCAGTCCGAGCAGTACAGCCTCGGCGTGGTGTGGGCCCCGATGGATTGGCTGGACCTGAGCGTCGATTACTACAACATCGAGATCGAGAACCTGATCAGCGCGATCGGTGCCCAGACGCTCATCAACCGCACCAACGATCCGAGCCTGGGCTCCATCCCGCCGGGCCTGGGCGTCGAGCGCAACCCGGCCAACGACCGCATCACGGCGATCACCGCCGGCTATGCGAACGAAGGCCTGCTGGAGACCGACGGCTTCGACTTCCGTGCCAACACGGACTTCGACCTGGGTGGCATGGGTCGCCTGCAGAACTACCTGACCGTGTCGAAGGTGTTCAAGTACGACATCACGAACGCCGCGGGCATCAAGTCGGAGTTCATCGACCAGCTGGGCCAGCCGGACCTGCGCGCCAACCTCCTGAACGTGTGGGAGATGGGCGACTGGTCGGTGGCGTTCAACACCAACTACATCGCCGGCCAGGAAGACTCGACCGGCCAGGTCGGTGGCTACGCCACCAACGACCTGCAGGTTGCGTGGGAAGCGCCGTGGAACGCGACGATCGCGGTGGGTGCCAACAACATCGGCGACCGCTATCCGGAGCTGGTGCCGTACGACGGCCGTCCGTGGAACTTCTACCTGTACGACGCGTACGGTCGGACCACGTACTTCCGCTACACCCAGCGCTTCTGATCGAACGCTGTTGCGGTACCTCGAAGGGCCCCGAAAGGGGCCCTTCTTTTTTGCTAGGCTCGCTGCGATGCCCACGTCGCTGATCGTCGTCGACGACTTCCTGGACCACCCGCAGGAGCTGCGGCAGGCGGCATTGCGCCTGACGTACCCGGACAGCGAGTCGATGTTCCCCGGGCGCAACTCGGTGGAGCGGATCAACCTGTCCGGCCTGGCCGAACAGGCGTCGCGGCTGGTGGGCGAGCCGCTCGCGCCGATGCCGCCGCCGCAGGCGCACGGCAAGTGCCGCATCACGCTGGCCGGCGACCGCGGGCTGGCGAAGGTGCACGTGGACGCGGCGCACTGGTCCGGCATCCTCTACCTGAGCGAGCCGGCCGACTGCCGTGGCGGGACCGAGTTCTTCCGGCACCTGCCCACCGGGACCGACCGCGCGCCGTACGACGACCGCGAGGCGCGCGGGCATGGCTACCCGTCCGCGAAGGCGATGACCACCAGCATCCTCGACGGCGACGGCACCGATGACAGCAAGTGGGAGCTCGCGATGCGCGTGCCCATGCGCTTCAACCGGCTGCTCCTGCTGCGCCCCTGGTTGTGGCACACGGCCGGCGAGGCCTTCGGCGACTCGATCGAGAACGGACGCCTGGTCTACCTGATGTTCTTCGCGTCGACCCGATGACGCGCCCGGACCACGATCCGCGCCGGCAGGCGTGGAGCGCGTACTGGTCGCAGGGCGCGCTGCATTCGTGCACCGGCAGCTTCGACGCGCGCTACAGCGGTGCGATCGGCGACTTCTGGGATGCGTTCGCCGACGCGCTGCCGGCCGGCGCGCGCGTGCTCGACCTCGCGACCGGCAACGGCGCGTTGCCACTGCGCCTGTGGGAACGCGACGAGGGCGCATCCGGCCTGCGCGTGGATGCCGTGGACCTCGCGTCCGTCGCGCCGGCCTGGCACGACCCGGCGACCCATGCGGGCATCGTGTTCCACCAGGGCGTGGCGATGGAGGCGCTGCCGTTCGGCGACGGCACCTTCGACCGCGTGGTGAGCCAGTTCGGGCTCGAATACGCGCGACGCCCCGAGGCCCTCGGCGAATGCGTGCGCGTCGCGCGCCCCGACGGCGGCCTCGCGTTCGTGATGCACCACGCCGGCTCCGTGCTGGTGCGCGTGGGGCGCGCGGAACTGGAGAACCACGCGTTGCTCGTGGCGCCCGGCGGCCTGCTGGATGCCGCCGCGGGCGTGATGCCCTGGCTCGCCGCGGCGCGTGGCGGGCGTGCACCGGGCACCGAGGCGATCCAGGCACGGGAGGCGTACAACCGCGCGATCGCCGGGATCGGGGAGGCCATCGGGCGCAGCGACGTACCCGATGCCCTGGTCGAGGCGCGCGACTGGGTGCACCGGCAGGTCGGGGGCGTGACGCCGCCGGGACTTCCCGCCTCGCTCGAGGCGCTCGCGGGCTACCGCGCCGCGCTGGAGGGCGCCGCGTTGCGCACCCGCGAGATGATCTCGCACGCGCTGGACGACGCCGCGATCGCGGCCATGGCGCGCGACCTGGCGGCGGCGCGGCCGGACTGGCAGGTGCGCTACGAGCCGCTCGCCCAGCGCGAGGGCGTGCTCGCCTGGGCGCTGCGCGCGTCCTGACCTAGCCGCCCGCGCCCAGGACCTCGAGCAGCGGCGCCAGCGCGGCAGCGTGGTGGCGCCAGCGTCCCACCGACCGCGCGTGCAGTGGTTCGCGCACCTGCCAGCGGCTGGGCGACTGCACCGCGCGGGTGGCCTCGTGGAAGGCCAGGCAGGCGGGATCCCAAGGCAGTCCGGCGAAGTCGGCCAGCCGCCGGGCCTGCGCTTCGGGCGCGGCGACGAGGTCCTCGTAGCGGCATTCCAGGATCGGCAAGGGGAGCACCGCCTGCCAGTGCCGCATCAGGCGTTCCTGCCCGAGGATGAAGTGGCCGATGGTGTCGAGCCGCGTGGCCCACGGCTCCTCCAGCGAGAAGTTCTCCCCGTAGATCGACACGGCGACGTCGCGCGGGTCGCGCCGGCACCACACCACCCGCGCGCGCGGGAACAGGCGCGCGACGAGGCCCAGGCGCAGGAAGTCGAGCGGTTCCTTGTCCACCAGGCGCACGGCATCCGGCGGCGCGCGCCGCGTCGCGGCGGCCAGGAAGCGGGCGACGGCTTCGTGCATCGCCCCGGCCGACGCCTCCCTGCCGTGCGCGACGTGGGTGCTGGCTC